>CAZEGG010000461.1:0-2342 GCA_964511755.1 uncultured Desulfobacteraceae bacterium
AGCTTGCCCCCCTTTTCGATGAGATTCTCCTGCTCAAGAGTCTCAAAAACCGCCAGGGCCGCGACGCATGACAGCGGATTGCCTCCGTAGGTCCCGCCCAGACCTCCCACGTGAGGCGAGTCCATGATCTCCGCCCTTCCCGTCACCGCACTCAACGGCATTCCTGCGGCAAGGGATTTGGCGGAAAGAATCATGTCCGGCTCAATCCCGAAATACTCCGAGGCAAAGAGATATCCCGTCCTTCCCATGCCTGACTGGATTTCATCCATGATGAACACGATCCCGTTTTCCTGGCAGATCTCCTTCACTCGCGTGAAATAGTCCCTGGGCGGGACGATGAACCCTCCCTCCCCCTGGACCGGCTCGGCGATCACCGCGGCAACCTGATCACCGGCGACCTGGTTCACGAAGAACTCGTTCAGGGCCTCGGCACAGCGAAGATCGCACGACGGATAGGTCTTTCCATAGGGGCACCGGTAACAGTAGGCAAAGGGCATCCGGTACACTTCCGGCGCAAAAGGTCCGAATCCCCATTTGTACGGCTTCACCTTGCTCGTAAGAGACATCCCCAGCAGGGTCCTGCCGTGAAAGGCATTCTCAAAGGCGATTACCGCGGGACGCTTCGTGTAATACCGCGCTATCTTGATGGCGTTTTCCACGGCCTCGGCGCCGCTGTTGGCGAACATGGTCATCTTGGGAAATGTGCCGGGCGTCACCTCATTAAGCTTTTTCGCGAGATCGACGTACGGTTCGTACATGACCACATGAAAGCAGGTGTGGATATAGGTTGCTGCCTGTTCCCGTATGGCATCCACTACCTTCCGAGCGCAATGTCCCACGTTCTCTACCCCGATGCCCCCGGCAAAGTCGATATACTCGTTTCCCTCAACATCCCTGACTACCGCTCCTTTTGCTTCTTTTACAAATATTGGCAGGATATTGAAGACCCCCCGGGGGACGTGCTTTTCCCGCAATTGCTGCAATTCTTCTGGGTTTCTCATTATTCCCCTCCCTATTATCGTTTATGATTGACCTTTTATCATATCTCTCGGAGATCAACCCTCCATTCTGCTATGTTCCCAGCAAGCCGGATCCGGAAGGTCTGGCCTTGGCTCCCCCTGAAAGGAGGCTAAGCTTTTATTCTGAATTTTTGGATTCTCGATTCTTGACTGGAATATCACAGTACAGCTTTTGGTCTCAAACTCCCGCGGAGCGGGACCTTTGACGGTCCCTGAAGACCGGGTTTCCCAATGAGCAATAAATCAGCCCGCCTGTTCCCGTGGAGCAGAAATTGGGAAAACCGCTTGTTGAAGCGCAGCCCGAGGGATGCGGTCCTCCAGGCTTCGGCAGTCGCACCATATTCTCCGAGAGCCGGCCGGACACAATCTGCACTTGATCTTCTCGTTCAAGAATAGCCCGGGTTATGTAGGATGAACCGGACCTGCGCTGAGAGTCCCCTATGCTCCTTCGAGACTAATCCTCTTTCCCGCCTTGGCTGCCGTCAGTTGTCTCTTCTGCTCCCTCGGGTTGAAGTGCCTTTGTGAGACCGGCCACATCCCCGCCACTTATTCCGATCTCTTTTAATATGGCATCAAGCAAGGGGGCTTGTGCTCGATAACGCAAAGCGCTGTTGACTAACTGATCGGCTAAACCACCATTCGCTGCGCCGCCAATCGTCTTTTCCGGAATCCCACTACTGTTGGTTGGATTAAGGCCCTCAACGTGGAATATTTTAATAGCGTCAATCGCTTCCATCGGCTTTACGCTTTCACGTATGATTTCCTTCAAATGCTCGATGATCGACATCTTTATACGCATGGCTATCACATCCCCGCTCAGCACGCCTTCAGCTTCATTAAGAGCGCGTGTGCCGGCGGCTTCCACTGAGTAGCGTTTCTTGGCACTTTCTGCCCGGACGGACTCAGCCTCGGCTTCTGCCTCGGCAATTACTTTTGATTTATCCGCCTCTCCTTTAGAAATAATCCGGGTAGTCTCTGCCTGCTCAATCGCTGCCTTTTTCCTAGCTTCAGCTTGGGTGATAATTCCAACCGCCTCAGATTCGGCCTTTCGACGGGCCTCTATTAATTCGAGTATTTTCTGACGCTCAGCTGCTTCCACTTGTCGCGCTGTGGTTAATTGTTCTTCCGCCTTAACTGCCGATAACCGGGCCTTACTAGCTTCTGCTTCGCTTAACGACCGATCCTTGGATTTAACGGCAACCGTAATTTCCCTGTCTTGATCAGCAAGGGCGACATCCATTTTCCGCTTAATGTCGGCCACCTCAATCGAAGTCTCTCTGGCTATTTCTTTCTCTTTGACCAAGAGCTCTTTGGCTATGCGTT
>CAZEGG010000462.1:0-2338 GCA_964511755.1 uncultured Desulfobacteraceae bacterium
CTTTTACAACCTCGCCCTCCTGGATGCTCCTGAGACTTTCCTCGTAGAGTTCCATAAAACTGGTTCCCTCCGACTGCTTCTCTTCACCCGAAGTCTCACCGCCGGTTGTTTGAGATAACTCGCTGCTTTCACTGATATTATCTGCTTTTGTCATATTGTTGTCACCGATGTTTCTTTCTGTAATTTCGTCTGTTCCTTTTCCCATTTAACCAAGTACCCCCTGCATCTTTTAGCTTTTCAGGCAAGCTCAACCCCCAGTAACTAGCAAAAAATTATAAAAGATTCAACTCTTATTTTTTCGGGAGAGCTCGACTGTACTCTGCAAATCCTTTCGAAAGCATCACGTCAGCCGTGCCATGATAAGTCGAACGACTTCCTCCGGCCCCACCTCCGACGAATCAATGATGAACGCATCCGAGGCCGGCTTCAAGGGCGCGAGTGTCCTGGACTCATCCTGCCGATCCCTTTTTTTCAGCAGTGTTTCCACCTCCTCGAAAGTGACTTCTTCGCCCCGCTTCCGGCGTTCAAGGTATCTTCTTCGGGCACGCACTTCCGGCCTTGCCGTGAGGAAGAACTTGTTCTTCGCGTTCGGGAAGACAACGGTCCCCATATCCCTTCCCTCAGCCACCACGTTGTCGCTTTGAGCCAAGCGTCTCTGGAGATCCGTCATGGCAAGCCGGACCTCCTTAACCGCCGAAACGGTGGACGAGGAGATATCCATCTCCGGACTGCGTATGGCCAGGGAAATATTCTCACCATTCAGAAGAAGCCTGGTCTCGTCTTTCATGACCTCAAACCGGAGGTTTATCGCGTGGCAGAGATCACCAAGCCTTGGGCCCTGATCAAACGGGACATGGTTTCTTTTGGCGGCCAGGGCCACGGCACGGTACATGGCGCCCGTATCAAGATACAGAAATCCCAGGTTCTTCGCCAAGAGCTTGGCGATCGTGCTCTTCCCCGATCCTGCAGGACCGTCGATGGTAATAACTTCGGTCACAAAATCACAAAACCTTTCCTAGCTTCCAAGAACTTTTTTCAATGCCGTAATAAATCGCTCATTCTCCTGCGGGAGTCCCACGTTTATCCGGATATACTCCGGAAGACCATAGCTGTCCATGGCACGGACAATAACGCCTTCCTTCAGGAGTCCTTCATATATCTTCTTGCCGCCGGAGGGGACCCTTATCAAAAAGAAGTTCGTCTGGGTGGGAAGGTGTTGGAGACCGAGCCGGTCCAGGTGTTCTTTCAGAAACTCCAGACCCTCGTGCACTGTTTTCAGGGTCCGATTGACAAAGTCCTCGTCAGCCAACGCCGCGGTAGCGGCGGCTTGGGCGAGGCTATTCGCGTTGAAGGGCTGCCGCACACGATTGATGTAGTCCGCGATCTTTTCCGAGGTGAATCCATATCCTATTCGGAGTCCTGCCAGGCCGTAAAGCTTAGAGAAGGTCCTGAGAACGATGATGCCGGGATGTGTATCCAGAAAGAGGGTGCCGTTGGCAAAGAGGGTGTCGGTGACGAATTCCATGTATGCCTCGTCCAGCACCACAATCACGTCTTCGGGGATGTTCTTCAGGAAATCGTTCATCTCCGATGTCTTCAGAATAGTGCCGGTGGGGTTGTTGGGATTGTTTACAAAGAGCACCTTCGTCCGAGGAGTCACCGCATCAGCGATCCTTTCAAGATCGAGGCGGAAGTCCGTGAGCGGCACGGAAATCACCTTGCACCCGGCCCCCTTCGTGATTTTTTCATAGACGAGAAATGTGGGGAAGGCCTGGACAGCCTCGTCTCCCGGTTCCAGGAAGGTGCGGACGATTAATTCGATAAGCTCATTGGACCCGTTTCCCAGCAGGATCCGATTCCGGGGAAGAGAGAATTTCTCACTCAGCCTGGACTTGAGATAGTACCCGCTCCCGTCGGGGTACCGATGGAGCGTCTCAAGTTTCTCACGAATTGCAGCCAAAGCCTTCGGCGATGGGCCGAGAGGGTTTTCATTGGAAGCCAGCTTAATGGAGTTTCGAATACCAAACTCCCGTTCCAACTCTTCAATGGGTTTTCCGGGGGGGTAGGGTATAAGATTTTCTATTCCCGGCCGGACCAATTTTCTCATCCTGGTTCTCCTTCCTTCGCTGTCCTGCTGCAGGGTCGACATGAAACCGCTTCGGGAGCGTGCCGTCCCCCTGCCTTTCCGGAAGACTGGACTTATATCGCAAAGCAGAGAAAATGTAAACAGCCGTTCCTGCTCATTTCACTTGACTTCCCTCTGCTGATGGACTATTTTTGCATGACTACCTTGGTAACAGTCTTTTATCTCACTAATATCAGCAATGAGGGGGAAATG
>CAZEGG010000463.1:0-2332 GCA_964511755.1 uncultured Desulfobacteraceae bacterium
CGTTGATGCTGCCCCAGCCGAGACTGTTGATGAACTGTTGCAGAAAATAGTTCACATTTTGCTCCACGGCCCTTAGCTGGTTTCCATCCATTTCTGGATTGGAAACCCCCCAGTGCCCGAATTCTATTTGTGGATGGGCACCAGCTAATCGAAGCCAAGATAGATATTAGCGATATGTTTCTCTTGACGCAGTTCTCGGGAGTCGCCCTCGAAAGTCACGGTTCCTTTTTCCATGACAAAAGCGTAATGGGAATTTTCCAAAGCCAACTTGGCATTCTGCTCCACAAGCAGGATCGACACACCCGTGGTGTTGATCTCCACAAGGGTGTCCGCTATGATCTTGACCAGCATGGGAGCCAGGCCCAGAGAAGGTTCATCGAGCAGGAGCAGTACCGGCTTTGAAATGAGCGCCCTGCCGATGGCCAGCATTTGCTGCTCGCCTCCGGAGAGCGATTCGGCCAGTTGCTCGCTCCGTTCCTTCAACCTGGGGAACAGTCCATAGACCCACGCGAGATTATCCTGAAACTCGGTTTTGGTCTTCAGGCGGTAGGCCCCGACGACCAGATTTTCGTATACGGTCAGGTTCCCGAAAACATGACGTCCTTCGGGGCTGTACCCCATCCCCAAACCGGCTATTTTGTAAGGGCTCAGTCCTCTTATTTCTCTCCGGTCGTAGAGAAGCTTCCCCGAGGATGGTCTTATCTGTCCGGTGATAGTCTTCAGGGTGGTCGTCTTACCCACTCCGTTGGAGCCGAGAAGAGTTACAATTTGGCCGTTGCCGACGGACATGTTCACATCTGTGATGATCGTTTTCTTGCCATAACCGGCGGTGATGCCGTGAAGCTCGAGCAGATTACGCGCATTCATGCGTCTGTCACTCCCAGGTAGGCGGCGATTACCTCGGGATCCTGCCGGATTTCATCGGCTGTTCCTTCGGAAATACGAGTTCCTTGATTCATCGCCATGATCGATTCACACATATTCATGATAATTCTCATGTCGTGCTCAATGAGAATGATGCTCAGATTGAATTCTTCCCTGAGGCGGAGGATAGTGTCCACGAGTTCATTTTTTTCCTGGTGATTGAGTCCTGCCATGGGTTCGTCCAGAAGCAGAACTTTGGGGCCAAGACAGAGGGTCCTCGCGATGTCAACCTTGCGCTGCAGACCGTAAGGCAGTTCATTGCCGTTCTTGTCTTTCAGGTGATCAACGCCCAGCAGCGACAGGTAGTAGACAGCGCGTTCGGCAAGTCTTTTTTCTTCCTCGAAATAACGCCGGGTGAGAAATACCGCGTCGAGAACATTGTACCTGTATGCCAGGAAAAAGGAGGTCATCATGGTATCCAGGACAGACCTGTTCTCCAGAATTCTGACCATTTGAAACGTTCGTGCCACTCCCCGTTTGACGATCCGGTCCGGCGAACGGCCGGTGATATCCTCGCCTTCCAGGGTGACCTTTCCGCTGGTTGGCTTATGGAGACCGGATATGAGGTTGAAAACCGTGCTCTTTCCTGCCCCGTTAGGGCCGATGAGACCTTTGAGATCTCCGGCACCCAGGGACAGGTCAAATTCGGTCACAGCCTGCAGCCCGCCGAAGTTCTTGCATAATCTGTCGACTTTGAGGATGACCGGCCTTCCGGTGTCATCATCACGTGCAGCGGTCAAGACTTTTCCTCGCCGTGCAGACCTGCACCGGGGCAGGCCTGCACCAGATAATCGTATCGGTTATTTGAACGGTAACGTTTTGATGCCGGGAGGAGTAAAGCTGCTGTAGGGTTCAAAGGCATAAAAAACGCGTTTGCCGTCCTTAACCTGTTTCCAGACCACACCTTTGCGCGGCCATCCCTCCTTGGTAAACCTGAAAGACTGGGTCGTATTCTTGAATTTTACGGTGAGCAGGGCATCGCGGGTGGCCTGCCGCTTTTCCGCAAGGCTGGCTTTTTCCCACCATCCTGCCCCTTTGGTTTGAATGACCGAACCGATGCCTTCAGCCATGATCATGAGGGCATCGTAACCCATGGTTCCAAAGGCGCCCGGGTCAGTCTTGTATTTGGCCCGGTATTCGCGGACGAATTCCTTCGCCATTGGGGGAAGGCCGGGTTGGTCAGGATGAAAATGGGTAGAGAAAATCATGCCTTCAACCGCCTTACCGCCGACATCAGTCAGAGCCGAAGTGTCGACACCGTCCGTGCCGATCAACGGCAGATTAATACCAAGGTCACGGGCCTGTTTTGCGATGTTCGGCGCGTCCTGCGGCCAGGTAGGCAGAATGATAGCCTGGATACCCAGTTTCTTGATCTTCCGAAACAGCGTGCTCTTATGAATTCCCAGAT
>CAZEGG010000464.1:0-2330 GCA_964511755.1 uncultured Desulfobacteraceae bacterium
CACTATAATGAGCCCAGGGGTTAAGACAGGAACTGAAGTAGATTAAGCCTACATTCCGCAAGTAGAAAATCGACTTTTCCGGACTTTTCAGGCACAGCTAGCCATCTTTCTTGGAGTCTTCAATATATTGAACCGTCAGCGTTTTCATTTCCTCAATTATTTCCTCTACATGTCTAAGGTTTTTGATGCACTCCCTGCATAGTTGAGCTTGTTTTTCTGTGAGGTTACGCGTAACGGTTTTTCCCTTCACCTTTCGCGTCCATACGTTGTATGGACCATGAAGTACCTCTTCTTTTTTCGCACATACGCAATATGATTTCCCGCACTTGCGATACACGGTGCTAATACTGCCGGTACATATGTAGCCGGTTTTTGCCAGTTGCCGTCTGAGTTCCTGGTATTTCTCTGATAACCGCACATTCTTCCTGGTGCTCATATAATGTCCTTGACAACCTACTGCCAGTAGTATATACTTATAGCAGAAAGATGTCAAGTCTTTCATGGGAGGGGACATGAAGGAAACGGACAATCTCGAGCTGGATTCAAAAAAGATCGGCGCCCTGCCGATTATTAACAACATCCTTCAGCGGATCGGCCTTAGGAATCTGTTGGCTGAATATCTTGCCTCACGGAAAAACCAGAAACTTTCGCATGCAGACGCGATTGTGTTGTTTGTACGAAACATACTCATAGAGCGGGAACCGCTGTATAAACTCTCGGAATGGGCTGACTCGTTTGATCCGCACCTTGTCGGACTGGCGGAGACCGCGTCTTCGGTACTCAATGATGATCGTGTCGGGAGAAGCCTGGATGCACTTTTCGATACCGACAGAGCATCGCTGATGACGAAGATTGTTCTGAAAGTTGTCGATGAGTTTGCCATAGACCTCAGTCAATTTCATAACGATTCGACCACGGTCACGGTCTCCGGAGAGTACAAGAGAAAACGCTCGCAACACCAAGGAAAATCCTCCTTTGCCCTGGCATACGGACATAACAAGGACCATCGTTCGGATTTGAAACAGCTACTGTTCACTCTTACCGTCAGTCGCGACGGCTCGGTACCGATACACTACAAGGGCTACGATGGGAATACCACCGACGATAAAACGCATATCCAAACCTGGGAAGCTTTACGGCGGTTGACCGGAAAAAGTGATTTTATCTATGTGGCTGATTCGAAGCTTTGTACTCGAGAGCAGATGGATTACCTCAGCAGGGAAGGAGGCCGGTTTATCACCGTCATGCCTGCCAATAGAAAAGAGTGTTCGTGGTTTCACGACTGGTATCACACTCATGGGGTCCAATGGTCCGGATTACTGAAAAGACCGGATCCAAGGAATCCCGGTACACGTGTGCAAGTGTATTGGGGATACGAAGCGCCGGTGTCTTCCGAGGAGGGGTATCGAATTATTTGGATCTTGAGTAGCCAAAAACAAGAGCAGGATGCCCAGAGTAGACAGCAGAGGATTGAGAAGACTATTCACGAGTTGGATGCCTTAAAGCAGAAAGTGGGTACAAACCGATGGAAGACGAAAGAACAAATTGCGCAGGCGGTAGAAACGATTGTAAATAAATACCGTTCTGCCGACTGGTTTGAGTGGAAGCTTTTACCCGAGCACGTTACCACATACAAGCAAAAGGGCATGGGCAGACCGGGAAAGAATACCGAATACGTGAAGATGACAAAAGAAAAGTGGACCTTTGAGGCGATGCCGAACAGCACGAATATACAGCATGACGCTGAGATCGACGGGATGTTTCCGCTTGTAACCAACATACCGCAAGAACAGCTCTCAATGAAGCAGATCCTTCTAAAGTATAAGTTCCAGCCCTATATCGAGAAAAGACACCAGCAGTTCAAGAGCGTTTTCAAGGCCGCTCCGGTGTTCCTAAAAATCCCTCACCGTATCGAAGCGCTTATGTTCGTGTACTTCATCGTTCTGCTATTGAATGCTCTGATAGAGCGGGAGCTGCGCCTGTCGATGCAAAAGCAAAAGATTCGAACACTCCCTCTTTATCCAGAAATGCGCAAATGTAGATACCCCACTACAACGAGGATTATTGGTTTATTTTCGAATCATCGAAGACACATTCTTTACAACGAACGGGGACAGGTCAAATGTTTCCATGATGACCTGTCCGAAATACAAGAGAAGGTCTTGATGTTGCTCGATATTTCAAATAGCCACTATCGAGCAAAATGAGATCGCCTCAGAAAGTCCGGGAAAATCAATTTTTTACTTGCGGAATGTAGGATATAAAATCAACCACAAAAGGAGAGTTAAAATGGGTTTAAACAAATTCAGAGAAATTTTAGACAAGGGGGG
>CAZEGG010000465.1:0-2317 GCA_964511755.1 uncultured Desulfobacteraceae bacterium
GCGTTCTTTCGAAATCAGTCGTTTGTTTGAACTTCCTGAAAATGAAATAGAATGTGTTTCCCACATCCTTCACATCTCAGCATTGGCATATTGTGGAGACAGGTGGTCTGATCTGCGCCGATGGTATAAGGAAAATGAAAAGGCAATTCATGTTCCTTCTGTAGCCGGGGTGGCGTGGGATCTACGTTTGCTTTATCGGCTTTTCGAATGCTGGATCAGGCTTTTCCGAAAAAAAAGATGGGATGATCTGGACCGCATACGTGAAATCATCGCAGGGCTGCGTGAAGACCAGAAGTCTTATGAAGCTGATTCCCTGAACAATGGTTCAAATGCCAAAGACCGCTCCATGGCGTTGAGATTGATAGCATTATATCACTGGTCCAAGGGCACAGAACTGCTTGCGGTTTATATGCTTCAAGGCGAACCTTCTGGTATTGCGCCGCTTCTGGATAAACATTTTGAGTCCGGAACCGATGCTGCTACTGCTGCTGGCGATGCCCAATTGGAAGTCCTGCTTCGGTGGCTGCATGCGGCTGCCCGTCAAATGGTTGCAGGTTCTCTCTGGTGGGTCGCACGTTCTGTGAATTCCCGTGTTTCACATTTTGTTCGTAATGTGACTAAACAGCAGGCCATGTTTGAACTTCTCCCCCCACAGAGGGCGGCTCTTCAGGAGCAGGGTCTTCTTGACCAGGCTGTTACTGCAGTTGTGGTGGAAATGCCGACCTCGGGGGGAAAAACACTTTTAGCCCAGTTTAGGATGCTTCAAGCCCTGAACCAGTTTGACAAAGAAAATGGATGGGTAGCCTATGTCGCGCCTACACGCGCTCTGACAGCCCAGATAACCCGTAGGCTGCGTCGAGATTTTGAACCGATCGGAGTGAAAGTGGAGCAGCTTACCGGTGCTGTGGAAATTGACGCGTTCGAAGAAGATTTGCTGACTAAAGAGGGAAATGAAGTAACTTTCGATATTCTCGTGTCCACGCCGGAAAAATTGCAGCTTGTAATTCGCAACAGGAAAGTGCCTCGTCCACTTGCGCTTATAGTTATGGACGAAGCCCATAACATAGAAAACGAATCACGCGGACTCAGAGTAGAACTCCTGCTGGCTACTGTAAGGAGAGAATGTTCCTCGGCAAATTTTCTATTGCTCATGCCCTATGTCGAAAAAGCGGAATCCCTGGTTCGCTGGCTGGCGCAGGATGTGAATGCAGGGCGTACAATAAGCTTTGGAACCACGCCTTGGAAACCCAATGAACGTATTGTAGGGATGTTCCATGCCGAATCGGATGAAACAGTCCGAGGCGGCTGGCGACTTATTTACCGGACACTCACGACATCACCTGATACTATTCACCTGAAAGGTTCACACAAAGTCGGTGGAGTAAAACCCCTGCCCGATGTTACCAAAAGCGGACTTATCAATAGTAAAACAGGAAAACAAAAAGGAACAACCGTCCAGGCTGCTGCCATGGCAATGGTAATGTCCGGCAGAGGAACGAGCATCTCAGTAGCAAATAATACTGACCATGTCTGGAGCATGGCAAGACATGTATGCAGGAGTTTTTCTCCGCTGGAACCTGTCCCTGAAGAAGTCAGGCTGGTCCAGGATTTTCTAAAGACAGAGATCAGTCCCGATTTTGAGCTTATTGATATGCTTGCCTGCGGTGTTGGCGTCCATCATACAGGTCTTTCCGATGAAGTAAGATCTCTGATTGAATGGCTTACTGAAGAATCAAAGATAAAAGTCCTATGCGCCACAACAACGATAGCGCAGGGGATCAATTTCCCGGTTTCATCTATTTTTCTTGCTACAAATAAATATCCATATGGGATAGAAATGTCCCCGAGAGAATTCTGGAACCTCGCTGGAAGAGCAGGAAGAATGAATCATGACAGTATTGGAGTTGTGGGTTTGGCTGCAGGTAATGAACCAGATAATATTGCAGAATATGTGTGTCGTGCCACAGGAGAATTAGTTTCCCGGCTGGTAAACATGCTGGATGCACTTGATAAAGCCGGAAAGTTGAATGACCTTGAGACAGTCATGCAGGAAGAGCAATGGGAGGATTTTCGCTGCTATGTGGCCCACCTCTGGAACGAAAAGAAAAACCTTGAAAGGGTGCTGGCAGATACCGAGCAGCTTCTTCGAAATACGTATGGCTATGGAATCCTGCGCAACCTGCCTGACGGCAGAAAAAAAGCCGAAAAACTGCTGGAGGCAACCAGAAGTTATGCCAGAAAACTTGCTAATAATCCGGAACGTGCAGCCCTGGCCGATATGACCGGTTTTTCCCCTGAAGGGATTGGGAGAGCCCTT
>CAZEGG010000466.1:0-2308 GCA_964511755.1 uncultured Desulfobacteraceae bacterium
ACTACATGCCCCTTGCCCGCATGGCCATGTACGGCAAAGGCGTTGAAATCTATCTTGCGCCCACGGCAGACCCGCGCGAGACATGGCAGTCCACGATGCGGCATATCGCCTGCGAGGGACGATGTTATGTGCTCGGCTGCAATCAGTTTGTCACGAAGGATATGTACCCGCCCGATCTGGAGACGAAGGAAGAACTGGACAACCAGCCCGAGGTCATGTGCCGGGGCGGAAGCGTTATTGTGTCCCCGTTCGGCGAAGTTCTGGCCGGACCGCTCTACGACCAGGAGGGGATCCTGTACGCGGACCTGGACCTTTCTGAAATCCCAAAAGGGAAACTGGACTTCGACGTGGTGGGCCACTACGCAAGACCGGACATCTTCCGTTTTTCCGTAAAGAGCGGACCGCTCCCGCCCGTAACCTATGCCGGGGACGAAACCCGCTCCTCTCCATCCTCTCCCAGCGAAGATTAGCGAGAAAGCAGGGCTAGGTGAGACCGATGATGCTCCCGAAGCTTTTTTGTATCTCCTCGCCAAGATCGACGGCAATCTTCACCAGGGCCTCCGGGGCAAGGTTCAACCGTTCCCAGTGACCGCTCTGGATGGGCGGCACATGCTCGTCGCCGCTGAGGCCGAGTCCGAGCGCCTTGGCCATAATGTCCGCCACGTGAATGGTCGCCGGTTCATCGTAATCTTCACTTCCCTGATCCTGGTGGTGGTAGTAGAGAGCCGCTACAAGCGTGGAAGGGAAATTCCATTTCTTGAGGAGCGTGCCCCCGAATCGACCGTGATCGAAGCCGCAGGCCTCCTTTTCTATCTGATAGAGCGGGAGCGACCTTTTCCTGCCTGCCTCAAACAGGTTTTCGCTCCATTCAGGCAGGTGCGTGGCGAGGACAAGCCGCCCGAGGTCATGAAGAAGCCCTGAAAGAAAGTGTCTTTCCGGGTTCGGCATTCCACATTGTGCCGCTATTCCCCTGGCCATCGTGCCGCAGGCAATGCTGTGTTTCCAGAACTCTTCCATGTCGATGCATTTGACCGGCGTCCGGTTGAACATTTTCAGGAAAGAGGCACTGAAGGCAATGAGAGAGATTTCCCGTGTCCCCATCAAGGCAACCGCCCTCTGGACGGTATCTATGGGGAAAGGGAATGTGTAATAGGTGCTGTTCACGATACGCAGCAGATTCGAGGAAAGGCTGGTATCCATGGCGATGACCCGGGCCAGATCCTGGGCTGAACTCTTGGGATCATTGATCGCCTGCATGAGCTCGATCATCACCTGCGGGAGAGCGGGAAGTTTGATCTCCTTCACCAGCAGTTCCATAGGGCTGAGGGGGGACAACTTCGTCGGCCCAGGCGGCGTATGCAGACCTTTTCCCGGTGCCTGTTTCGGGGCAGCTTTCTGTCCGGGAGCCCTCGTGGTCTCCAGATCCAGCGCCAGTTCGTAAAGTGCCTTGATTGCCGGATGATCCGGATTGGAAAGACGAAAACGCTCGGCCAGTCTTTCCCTGGCCTCCTCTTTCGCCGCTTCGGACACGGGGTAAGTTTCACTTGTTTCGGGCATACGAAGATACTCCTTGAACGGATGGATCTTTCATCGAGAAGAGGTCCCTCTTCTCGAGAGCCTAACAGAGAAATTCTATCGAATGTCTCCATCGAAGTAAAGCTATCCTCATTATCGGCCGGAAAATTCATTTTCTTAAAAGCACAACTTCGGACACCTCAAGACAGGGATTTCACTAAAGTCCGCTGCTTCTCGATCCGATATTCACAGTGTGCGACAGTGCAAGACCGAATCCCCTCCGGGCAAGATCAAGACAAGCGCACCCGTAAAGGCACGAACGACAGCATGATTACCGAGACCACACAACAGCATATGCAGACCCGAATAAGCGCCTATCCCGTCCTGTTCCTCAATCACCTGGGCGGCGCCTTCATCCGCTTCCTCCATGAACTGGGGGTTCTCGCAACCTTCACCTGCAAGTCGGGCGTATTGATCTTTCAGTATCCGTTCCAAGTCGCCAAGGCCGTTCAGCAGACCTTTTTCATCGGGGTGAAATCCATGTCGGTGATACTGCTGGTGGCGGTATTTACCGGCATGGTCCTGGGACTGCAGGGATATCATACCCTGGTAAAGTTCGGCTCCGAGGGTCTCCTTGGTGCGGCCGTGGCCCTTTCGCTCATCCGCGAACTGGGCCCGGTGCTCACGGCCATCATGATCATCGCCCGGGCCGGCTCTTCCATGGCCGCGGAAATCGGCATCATGCGCATCTCGGAACAGATCGATGCCCTTGATACCATGGACATCAATCCTC
>CAZEGG010000467.1:0-2305 GCA_964511755.1 uncultured Desulfobacteraceae bacterium
TCTTGGAACTGCTGGATTTCCAGCCGGTGTCTTTAGGGGTGCTGGAGCAGGATTTACAGATCTTTGCAAGGCCCAACCTGAATGCCGGCGATGCCCCCTACTTCGAGCATCTCCTCCTCTTCAACGAAGAAAGCCTGTTGTTAGGCCTGAAGAAAGGACCCTTTTCACCGGAAAGCGACGCAGACGTCGCGTGGGTCATGCAATATGTCCGAGGCAGAGAACCAGCCGATCTCCAGGGCATGGATGTTTTCGAATTCCTGGCTGATCTGGCTCTGCAAAAAACGCAAGCCCAAAGATGACGAAATCGAGCAACAAACGCTAAATAGTGCCCATCCACGAATAGAGTTTGGGCACAAGCGGGTTTCCAATCCAGAAATGGCTATCTTCCCCGCGGTCTCTGCGCCAGATTAGGATTTCAATCCCCGAAATACTTCAATGTATTCCTGTGGTTAAAATCCTCATCTTCCTTGACCTTGCCGGAACTATCTTATTTCTGGATGAACGCTATCTAAAATATGCAGGGCCGTGGTCGTATTTGACCATTTGCCATATATGACCACTGTTTCGCGTCAAACCGGCCCTTCCCCATCAGCCTTCCGATTTTAATCTTCATAGGTAAATCAATATGATAGGCAACATGGGACCGTATTTATCCGGTCTGGCACGAAGTTTGGATTATTATAAGGTGACGTTTGATTTTTTTGGACGGCAGAAAGGGCGGAGAGATTTCTGATCCAATGACCATCCGCTCGGGCTGTTGTGAGATGGGATGTCATCCATTAGGTTTGCGAAGAGGGGCATGACAAAAAGGATGCCGGAAGAAGCAGCTAAAGCGGAGAAGGAAAAACACAACAATAAGTGAAACCATATGGAAGGCATTCAATGACTACAAAATACGAAATACCATAATTATCGGCACGTTATCCGTCTGGTTTTAGCCTTAACGGTTATTCCACCGGTTCTGCGGCAGATCTGAGGGAGGCTGATCATGTACTTTTCGTTAATCGTCACTTTTTTGCTTCTTTTAATGATTTTCATCACTGCTATACAAAACAGTATGCCTTTGGACTTCAAGTTTTTGGCCTGGCATTTTCAGATATCTATTACAGCCTTGATTTTTTGTTCCTCTCTCATCGGCGGAGCAATTGTGGCGGTTTTGGCCTTACCAAAGCTGGTGAAGAAATCCCTTCGTGGAAGGAGTACGAACAGGGAGATCCAGAAATTGAAGGGAAACATTCTCGAGTTGGAAAAAAGAGATGTTAGCGGGTCTCAGGCAGAATAGCCTGCCCTTGAGAGGTATGGACGGGTGGAGTTTCTGTAGTTTCTTGTCAGAGTATGGAAGATAAGAATTCTTTTCAACGATAATGCAAGGAGGTCCGAAATGGTGGAAAGCATGTTAACAGCGATCGGCAGAGTTACTAAAAAGGCAGTTATTGGCACCATCAAGGGCACTGGCGCGAAAGCACAAGCCATAGTGGAGACGACTGCTGATCTGGTGAAAGTGACTATCGAGGGAGTGGGCGACTCCACGGTTGCCATTCAAAAGAAAGCGGGAGAGATAGTGACCGGAGCAATCGAGGGCGCAAACGAAGTTGGTGGAGACTTATTCATGACCATAAAGTCCACTGTCTATGGAATTGTGAAAGCGGGTTCGGATGTGGGAGCAGATGTGGCCAAGACTGCTGTTGCAGCCACTGAGGGCGCCATCAAGGCAGCAGCCAAGGCCGGCGCCGATATCAGTAAGGCAACCAAGGAAGCAGTCACCGGGGCTATTGAAGCTGGTGATGAAGTTGGGAAACAGACATCTAAGGCTGTACGGGATGCTCTGAGAACTTCAATCAAAGGTGCTAAGGACCTCATCAAGCCGCCCACAAAATAAACAGGGCCCATCCCAATCCCCAAGCAGGCTTTGGACACTAACGAAGAACCGGCTGCCTTGCCTTTGACAAAATGGGAGGGTAGATATTCCTTGGCAGGGAGTTCACTCACCACACGGGTTGAAATGATGGCAGGACCACACATCTCAGTAAAGATAACCTGGTACCCTTCAAAAAATGGCTGATGCCCTTTCGGATAAAGAGACGTTGAACAGTGGTGAGATCGATGAATTAGTGGCTGGTGTAAAAAAGTTCATACCGGAAGAAATGGACATCGGGCATCTTGAACGGGAAATGTAGATTTTTGCCCCAGGTTATGTCTCTTTTCATTTTTAAAGGAATAATTATGCATTCACCCTTAGAAAAATTCATCGAATGGTACATGTCTCTGCCGGTTCCGCACCGCCAATCGATCGTGGAGTTTGTTA
>CAZEGG010000468.1:0-2291 GCA_964511755.1 uncultured Desulfobacteraceae bacterium
GGAAAAGGCTCGATAGCTCGAAGTCCACAAACAGGCGGCCGAAGTCCATAATGGGCCGGTTATCCGCCTCTCGGAATGCAACGCCCTTCATCTCGAAGGTGAACAGGAAAGGATTGACGCGCACATCGGCAATCGACACCTTTCGCTTGAGTTTTTCCACCGCGTACTCTTTCACATAGCGCTTGACCAGCCAGGGGGTCAGCAAGAAACCAAGAAGAGCATACAGGACTATCGCTGCAACTCCGGTCAGCACCCAGCGGTTGGAAAGTAACCGTCGCCACTGCCGTGGTGCTTCTTTGGGATCACCTGATTCTGTAGTTTGGTCGCGCATGGCTTACTTTTCTCACTCTGCACCGCAACTTGGCTGGTTGTTCACAAGGATCAAAGGAGGGACGTAATAAAATTAGGTATGACCCCTTTTTCATCTTTCGCCCTATCACTCCGCTCCTTGATCTTCCGTTCAGGGGACGGGAGCGGATCAGCGAACGATGGCTACACCGAGACGCAGCGCCCGGGTCCGATCTCTGAAATTGAGCAGGCTCTCCGCCAGGGCGTTGACATACTGGACCTGGAAATACAAGTTGAGGTCCTTGAATATGTACCGGCCCAGCGGATAGGTCAAATCAAGCTCAACGGAAGGGCCTTTCTCGGCCCAGCGGAAATGAGAACCCAGCAAAAGACCGTCCGCCTTCCCGATTTTTGTCTCCAGGTCGAAATATCCCCTGTATCTTCTCAAATCAGGATTCGTGTCGTCATCGTTGTCGATGTACGCCCATATCTTGGGCGCGACCATCACGCCCAGCCCGCTGTTTCCGCTGTATGCGATAGAGATGGGCGTAACGTACAGGTAATTGGTGCTCCGTGAAGCGTCACCGCCCCGTCCGTTTGATTCGTGCTGAAAGCCGCCTTTCACAAACAATCCGGTTGTCCAGGGGTTTCTGATGTTGGGCGACAGGAAAAAGAATTCCGGCTTATAACTGGTATCTTCGAATGGTTTCGAAGCCGACTTCAGGTCCCAGAAGGATGTCTGGGTATATGCGAAATGAAAACCCTTCATCCAGGGATGCTCCTGAGTCAGCGTCTTTTCCGGATCGAAGAGGCGGTATTTTAAGCTGATCTGAAACTTGCTCTTTTTCGGATCGGTTCCCACGAGAAAATACATGGGCTCATACGGCATGATGTTCCGCATATACGGCTGATACAGTTCGTAGAGTGAATCCATGGTTTCCAATTTCTTCGGTTCGACGTCTCCACGTCGCGACGCTTGCTGCGAAGGCCCCGGCCCGACCGCAAACACCGCAGAGGTCCCCTCGAAACATGGTATGCCCATGGTGACTGTTCCGGTCATGGCTGGCGGGAGGGATAGCTTGTACCGAATTTTCCGAAAGCAGCCTCCGCATATAGTCACGGTGTCCTCGACCGTCGAGCGCACCCGGTATGCTGTCACTTCCAGGGATTCAGCACCGGCGCGCAGCCGGCAGGAGATACGGGCAGGCACGCGCAGTTCCGAGGAGGCGTGCCCCGAATTGCAGAAGTAAACGGCAAATTCCGTGACCTCTCCCGCCCGCAGATTCTCCCTGGGAGGCTCGATAACCATTTCGATCCCGGAGGCATATGAGATCGCCCCGTAAAGGACAATCACGAGGATGATCGGCGCTCTCATGAAAAACCCTTTCGCCTTTTGTTTGAGGGACCGCTCTTCCATTGCTTCATGCGTGAAGACTTTAAATCGCCGTGGCATATTCTTTGACAGCCCTGTCTTCAACACCCTTGCCGCAGAACGGGCAATCGGTCCGGGTGACGTCCAGGTTTGTCATTATTGTTTCCACTTCCCGAGGCCCATACCTCAGCAAGCATTTTCGTCGTTTGATCACAAGACCCGGTCTGACATTAACTTGTACATTTTTCCCTTATATCATGTTATGCGGTCCAAAAAAATAGATTTTGCATTGATATGTAAAATTTCCGGTATATTACACATGTCATGATACGTCATTCAAGATCGCGAGTGGTTCAAAACCACTGGATTCCGGCTCCCCGATCGTGGTCGAGGACAAGCTTCACCGGAATGAGACTTGAAATGAGTTTGATTTGCCCTATTACAGAGGGCTGATGCAAGGCCCTGCCCTTTGGGTGGGGATCTTCAGTCTTGGTGGAGTTCCCGCTGCTCACCGCTTTCCGGCCGCCTCGTCCGGATCATGACGCGCAACTATCGGCCTACGCTCCGAATCTGCAGTGTGCCCTTTCCGGGGCTGAAATAGGTCCTGCCCGGGTAGTATCCGCCGGGAACG
>CAZEGG010000469.1:0-2266 GCA_964511755.1 uncultured Desulfobacteraceae bacterium
CGTCCATGCTCCAGACCGGGAAGAAATACGGGATGCAGTCCCTGGACGACGCGATCATGGAGCTTTTGAAGAAAAAGATTATAGATCCGGATGATGCCTATTCCAAGGCCAACGAAAAATCCAGGTTTCTGCCTTTCCTGAAAAATCCGCCGGAAGATTTTACTGAAGTGTAAGGCGATTCGGAGGCAATGTAAGAATGAAAAAGCAAGAACTGGATCATATCCTTACGACCATGCTTGAGTCCTATGATAATGTTTCTGATTTCAACATAACCGTAGATAAACCGTTTCAGGTGGAAAGTTCGGGACAGCTTATGCCGGTGTCATTGAACCCTCCCGTTCATCGGCTGACTCCCTTCCAGTCCGAGATTTTCGCCTTGAACCTGATCGATGGAGACCGCCGTCTTACAAGGATTTTGCTCGAGGAAGGGTCGTGCGATTTATCCTATCACCTGGCAGGGAAGGCCCGGTTCAGGGTCAATGTGTTTTCCCAGAAGGGATGTTACTCAACGGTGATGAGACAATTGGCCAACAGAGTTCCCACCATTGAAGAACTCGATCTTCCTGACGCCTTTTTTAAGATGGCCCAGGAACGAAACGGAATTATCCTGGTTACGGGAGCAACCGGAACCGGAAAATCCACCTCGCTTGCCGCAGTATTGAATGAGATCAACGAGAAATCCTCGGTACATGTAGTTACCCTTGAAGATCCCGTGGAGTATGTGCACTCACAGAAAAGGGGAACCTTTAACCAGCGTGAATTGGGGACGGACTTTGACAGCTTCATATCCGGTCTCCGCGCAGCCCTCAGACAGGCGCCCAAGGTTATCCTGGTCGGTGAAATGCGAGATCGGGAGACGGTGGAAATTGCTCTTTCGGCGGCGGAAACCGGCCATCTGGTCCTCAGCACCATTCATACGGTGGATGCCGGTCAGACCGTTAATCGAATCATCGGAATGTTCGAGCAGGAAGAAGAAACGCAGGTTCGTTCCCGGCTTGCAGAAACCCTCAGGTGGGTGGCCTGCCAACGGCTCCTGCCTCGAAAAAGCGGCGGACGGAGGGTTGCGGTTTTCGAGATTATGGGGTCCAATATCCGGATAAAGGAGAGCGTCATCCAGGGAGAATCCGAGGGAAAAACCTTTTATGAGATTATCGAGGGAAGCCAGGCTTTCGGCATGATGACCTTCGATCAATCCATAGCGGAGGTTTACCGGAAAGGCCTGATCACCGAAGAAACGGCAATGAGTTATGCATCCAGAAAGGCGATCGTGGGTCGGGCAATTGATTCCATAAAAGCGGCCAGGGGCGAAAAGACAACTTCTATTGAGGGCCTTACGCTGGACGCGGAATACGAGACGAAGGTCACCAGGTAACTGTTTCTCAGGGGAAAAGACAATGGAAGTCATTTGTGAACATTGCAGAACCACGCTGAACATCCCTGACGGGAAGATTCCCAAAGACCAGAAAATCACCGCTGCGTGTCCGAAGTGCCGGAACAAGCTCACCATCGATACCCGTCAGAGAACAAAAGACATGGAGCCTGATTCGCCGGATCCCGACACCGCTGCCGGGGATATGAAACTGGATGCTCCGGAGTTTTTTGAGGGCGAGGATGAAGCTCTGGAATACTATGAGGAGGGGGTCAGGCTGGCCCTTGTGATGGGAGAAGATGCGGAGCAGAGCAATCGGATCGAAACGCATCTCGATGCCATGGGCTTTCGGTGTGTGCTGGCGGACAATACCAGAAAAGGTATCGGAAAGATGCGTCTTCATCATTTTGACTTGGTGATCTTCCCGGAAGACTTCGGCGGGGCCGCACTGGACCAGAGCCCGGTCCTTCATTTTCTGAATCACCTTTCCATGTCCGTCCGCCGAAGGATGTTTGTGGCCATAGTGGGAAATGATTTCAAAACAATGGATCAGATGACGGCCTTCGCATTGAGCGTGAATCTCGTGGTCAACAAGAAAGACCTCGGTCGCCTGTCCATGATTATGCAGCGGGCCATTTCCCAAAACGAACGTTTTTACAAGGTATTCATGGAGATTTATCGGGAAACGGGAAAGGCGTAAAGGCGGGCAGGATGACGATGCTGAACAGGTACCGTGTGCGAGTGCAATCCTGCCTTCTTACCGTATTCATTGCACTCCGCTCGGGTCGATAGCACAATCCAGGACCTGCGCCCCGCTGATAGGCGCGAGGGTTTTTTCCCACAACAATCTGACCTTCTCAATACTTTCCGATTCTCCGATCCCCCAGACCGCCCCAC
>CAZEGG010000470.1:0-2265 GCA_964511755.1 uncultured Desulfobacteraceae bacterium
TCGTAAATGATCCGCTGGTTCTCCTCGCGGACGAACCCACCGGAAATCTGGATCCGGATCTCACCAGGGAAATTATGCTTCTTTTCCGTACCATCCATATGAAAGGCACCACTGTGCTTGTGGCGACCCATAGCAGAGAACTCCTGCAGAAGACCGCCCAGAGACAAGTCGTTCTAAATCGCGGGAGACTCATCGGGGAAAGATGAAACTGAGACTGGCACCATATTTCATGCGGCAGGCGATCCAGAATGTCAGGAAAAACTGGCTGATGCATATCGTCGGCGTAAGCACGATGGTCATCTCACTTCTCATCTTCGGGACCTTCCTCGTGCTTTTTTACAACGTGGATAATTGGATTCACGGCTGGGGTGACAGCTTTTCCATGTCTGTCTATCTGAAAGACGGAATTACTGATACAACCAGGCAAAAGGTGCTTTCACTGATTCGGGGCCTTCCGGGGGCCAGGATCGATCGAATTATCACGAAGAAGCAGGCATTTCTGGATCTGAAGAGGGCGCTGGGTCGAGAGGCAAACGTTCTTGAAGGATTGCCGAAAAATCCCTTGCCGGCGTCCATAGAGGTGGTCTTCAAGTCTTCGGCCGGCTCCAAACCGGACCCGGAAAAAATCCGGAAACAGGTCGAGACATTCGAAGGTGTGGACGAAGTGCAGTACAGTGAGGAATGGCTGAAGCGTTTTGAGGGCCTGATGAGGATATTCCGGCTGGCGGGACTGATTATCGGGGGGCTTCTGGGCCTCGGCGTTCTTTTCATCGTCACCAATACCATAAAACTGACGATTTATTCCAGGCAGGAAGAGATCGAGATCATGAAGCTTGTCGGCGCCACTGACTGGTTTGTCAAAATGCCTTTTCTGCTGGAAGGTTCAATTCAGGGAGCCGTGAGCGGTTTTTTTTCCATCCTTGTCCTGTATGGGGGATATATTCTTTTGTCCGCAAAGAAAGCCGATATCCTGGGATTTGCGCTCCTGGACTTTGTATTCATCCCCCAAGGCTACATCCTCACTATTTTTCTGGTGAGTATCGGTCTTGGATTGCTCGGCAGTTTTATCGCGTTGGGAAGATTTTTTCGCCTATGAAGCGTTGCAGCTTTTACCATCTCAAAGCAAACCTCACCTTCGTGACAGCGTCGTTGTCGGTGATCCTGGCAGGCGCAACTCCTGCAATCCCATCGTCGACCTCGAAAGAATCGGCCCGGGCCGGTGTTCAGGTGAAGCGGCTTGAGACGGAATTGACCAAGGAGAGAAAAAGGTTCGAACTGTTCAACATCAAGGAAAAAGATCTCCTTTCCCGGGTCTCAACAGTTGAGAACGAGGTTGCCGAGAAACGGGTGGAATTGGCGGCCATCCAGAAGGAACTCCGACACAGCGCTTCGGTGATTAAGTCCCTTCAAAAAGAGAAAACCACGTTGGAAAAATCTCTCCAAGACGTGGAAGACAAGATCATGGAGAGGCTGCTGGCACTCTACAAGTACGCGAGAAGAGGCTACATGAAAATCCTCGCCACTGCTACGGATCTCGACCAGTTTCGGCTGCGGGTGAAGTACCTGAAGGCTGTCATGCTGGAAGACCGAGGCGTATTGGAAAAGCTGTTTGCGAAAATGGACGCGCAGGAAAAAAAGATAACCCTCCTGCGCGGACAACTCAAGCTGACGCAATCCACCAGGGACCAGGCACAGGAAAAGCTGACAGCCCTGAAGAAGGACCTTGAGGAAAAGGTGATCCTCCTGATGAGGACACATAGGGAAAAGGAGTTTTACGAGACCGCTATCAGGGAACTGAAGGAAGGTGCGGAAGACTTGAAAAACACCCTTCTTGATCTCGAAAAAAGACCTGCCGGAAATGGGACCGCGACAAGGGCATCCACCTTTGTCGAGGAAAAGGGACGGCTTCCTCTGCCTTTGGAAGGCAGGGTCCTCCAGGGAAAGCAGGTCTTGGGGGCCTCGGCAGGCAGGATCCGGCGCGGTGTCTACATAGAGAGCAAGGGCGGGGATGAAGTACGGTGTATCTTTCCGGGAAAAGTGGCATTTTCAGGCAGGCTTAAGGGGTACGGAGAAATGATTATCGTCAATCACGGAGCCCGGTTTTTTACCATTTTTGCGGAGCTGGGCGACAGATTGATGAAAACCGGTGACCAGGTGACCAGGGGCGAGGTCATCGGCCTTGCGGGGAGCCCTGACCGTTCAGGTTTGGCGAGGCTCTATTTCGAGATCAGGCACGGGGATGCAATCCTGAACACGACGAAGTGG
>CAZEGG010000471.1:0-2244 GCA_964511755.1 uncultured Desulfobacteraceae bacterium
GGGCCTTTCCAAAGGCCTGCATGTTCTGGAAATAAGGTCGCATCTTTTCCTCCATTGTGTTTGACGAAGCGTAATAGCTCGCAATAAAAAAGGCGTGGGATGACTTTGCCTTTGTTCGTGCCACACGGGCTTTTTCTTCGGGGCTTAGGACGCAAGGCGCAGGGAAACAGAAATGATCCCGATTTGTAAATACTTTACGCCTTGTGCCCTATGCCTTACGCCTCACCAGGGTGATTCCTCTGCATACCATGATGATACGTTGAAGCCGTCTGCGCTGATCGAAACAATGACCAATTTCAGCGATTGGCCTTCCTGATACCCAGTTGGTCAAGGGCAATAATCCACTTGCAGATATTGCTTGAACCTTCAACCATGTAATAGGGAGGCGCATCGCGGAAATACCGGGCGACAGGATACTCGGTGGAATACCCGTAAGCTCCCATGATTCTCATGGCCATTTGCGCGGCCTTGGTGGCGATCTCCCCGGCGAGATACTTGGCGTGTGCCACCTCAAGGGTATTCCCGAGTTGCCCCTGGTCTTTTTGCCACGCAGCCCTGTAGACCACAAGGCGGGCCGCTTCTATCTCGGCCGCCACCTGGGCGATCATGTCCTGATTCATCTGGAATTCGCCGATGGATTTTCCGAACTGCTCACGCTCCCTGCAATAGGCGGTAACCGTATCCAGACACCCCTGGGCCAGTCCGACCCCTCCGGCTGCCGCCGATAACCGGGACTGATTCAGAGATCCGAAGACGATCTTGGCCCCGTCGCCGGGGTTGCCCAGGATGTTTTCCTTTGGAACTCTGGTGTCTTCCAGATAGACTTCTCCCGTCGGAGTGGAACGGGTGCCCAGCTTGTCCAGTGCAGTGGTCGTCACCCCGTTGAAGTTCTTGGGTTCGACCACGAATGCGGAGAGCCCTTTTCCCCTTGCATCTTTGTCTGTGTACGCATAATAGACAATGGCATCTGCGATGGGCGCATTGGAAATCCAGGTCTTGGACCCATTGAGGACCCAGTGGTCCCCTTTGTCCATGGCGGTGGATTTCATGGCCATGACATCGGAGCCGGCATTCGGCTCGGTGATGCCGAAACCGCCGATGTACTCAGCGCTCACCAGCTTCGGAATGTATTTCTTCTTTATCTCTTCCGAGCCGTACCGGTAGATGGTGAAGGCACATCCCAGGGTCTGCATATTGATCTGAACCCGGACCGAACTGGACGCCTTGGCCATTTCTTCGGTGAGTATCATGGCCGCCAGCCAGCCCATTTCGTTTCCCCCGTATTCTTCCGGAATAACCGTGCCGAAAAAGCCCAACTCCGCCATGGGTTTGATGACTTCCTCGTAAGGGAAATAGTGTTTTTCATCCCATTCATCGGCAAAGGGCGCGATCTTTTCCGCTGCAAAGTCCCGGGCCATTTCACGGAGCATTTGCAGTTCATCGCTTAGAGCAAAATCCATTTAACACCTCCCACATTATCAAGAGTTTTGAACAGAGTCTCCAGTGCACATTGCTTTTCAGCAAACGAAATTTCCACATGTCTGTCAAGCCCAAATCCACCATCTAACTTTCGCATCGGGAGTTTCACCGGGTGATTTGGGGAAATCCCTGGTCACCAGCAAGGTGTCAGGTGCAAGGCGCCGAGGAGCGACGACTGAGACGTATGAACAATACGTCGCAGGGAGGAGCGGACGAAGGCAACCCCGCAGATGACGCCTTGCTGGTGGATCAGGGTCAAGGGCAAAGACCCGAGTCCAGATTGCCCGGCTTTGGGCTGCCCCTGAAAGGGGTTTGTTTGATCTCGTATCTGCAGACTGACTGGAGTGAGCTAGAATGCCTAGAGTTGAGGAATTTCTTTCCATTCTATTGAAGAGAAAAGCGAAGCTTTCCATTAACTCCAGGCACTTTTAGTTCACTTCGGGCTCTAGATCACTTCGTCACCTTGGTTTCCCATATGGCACAGACTTTGGTCTCTGACATGGCTCTGAGGACCAAGTTTTCGCAACTGACACTGGAATATATACTACCCTGGACAGGTTGGCAATAGAAAATGTCTACATTGTAGCTATAATTTAACTACCTCTTGAGGCCACGATCCGAGGTTCGGGAGACGTCCTGCTCAGGAAGGAAGCTTTTTCTGGAGCGACCGGGGTGAGGGCACCGTCTTTTCGTGATTTATCAGTGGCGGGACCCGCAGCTCGACGAAGTCGAGAATGCGGAGGGGGCAGCTATCCCACGCTGATA
>CAZEGG010000472.1:0-2237 GCA_964511755.1 uncultured Desulfobacteraceae bacterium
ACCAAGGCTGGAATCCGCCATGACTATCCTCTTTACACCGTTCTCAATCGGAAGCATGGAGATAAGGAACCGCTTCGTGCGCTCAGCCACATACGACGGCGGGGCAGGCAAAGGAGGCTTTGTCTCGGACTGGCAAATCGACCTGTATACAAACCTTGCCCGGGGACAGGTAGGACTGATCGTCAGCGGCATCTTCAGTGTAGACTCCGTGGGGAAAATATCGCCGGTTCAGAATTCACTCCAGCATGATCGCTTCATCCAAGGGCTGGCCCGTCTTTCGGACGCTGTTCACCGCAATGGATCGAAATTGGCTGTGCAGCTCTTCCACGGAGGAAGAGAGGCATTCCGCCGCCAGGGGGCGTTGGGCCGTTACGCCCTGGGACCGTCGGACCTGGAGCGGGATCAAGACCCCTATTTCAAAGGCTGTTGCCGGGCCATGACAGAAGATGAAATAGAAGCCACGATCGAGGCCTTCGGCAAGGCCGCGGCCCGGGCCAAAGAGGCCGGCGTTGATGCGGTGCAGGTCCACGGCGCCCATGCCTACCTTCTCTCAGAGTTCCTCTCTCCCCAGAGCAACAGAAGAAAGGACAGGTGGGGCGGTCCCCTCGAAAACCGTGTCCGCCTGCACAAAAGGATCTGCCGGACTGTCCGGGAAGAGGTGGGGCCTGACTACCCGGTGATGATCAAACTGGGACTGGCCGACGGATTTTCAGGCGGTCTGGGCCTGGAAGAGGGTCTGCAGGCGGCCGATGCGCTGGCGAGGTCGGGCTTTGACGCAATCGAGGTCAGCCAGGGGCTCAGGGGAAAAGACTACACGCAGGCCGAGTTCCGCCCCAAGATTGTAAAGCGTGAGCGCGAGGCCTACTTTCGCAGCTGGTCCCATAGCCTGAAGAAGAGAATCGGGGTCCCGGTCATCCTGGCGGGCGGCCTCCGCAGTCCTGACCTGATGGAGGAACTCGTACGCCTGGGAGAAGCGGATTTCGTCGCACTCTCCCGGCCGTTGATCCGCGAGCCGGACCTTGTCGCCTCGTGGAGCACCTCCACGGAAAGGAAAGCCGCGTGCATCTCCTGTAACGCCTGTTACGATCTCATCTTGACCGGCGCCAGGCTGGCGTGTGTAATCGAAGTCCAAAAGAAAGAGGTCCGGCGGCGCACTGAGGGGTGATGTGAACATAGCCGCCAATGGGCAACGAGGCAGGGAATTCAGAAGCCAGAAAATTTTCAAGTCGCTTCGCTCCAACGAGTTTATACTATTTGGTTGAGTGGTAAGCGAAATCTTTATTCTGGGTTCTTCGTCGGAATAGCACCGCGTAGCCTTCGGTCTGTGCCCTCACCCTGAGGGCCAGGTTTCCAAATGCGCAATCAATTATGGGGAAGAGCCGGGCGGCCGATCATCCTTTTGCCGAGGATCAGCGGCTGATCCGCGGTGGAGAAGGCTCTTTCCAACGACCAGGCCGATTACCGAACCGATGATAGCGCCTGCGACGAATTCGGAGAACCAGTGAATTGTGATCGAGACGCCGATACCCACATAGAATGCGTAGAGAATAGCCCCGTACCGGATGAGTCGGTTTTCAGGGTACAATTCCCAAAGTGCAACGGCCATGGCAAAGGCAACCGTGGTGTGCGACGAGGGCCAACCCCAGAACATTCCCCCGCGCAGAAAACCGAATTGAAACCCGTGGCTGGTGTCTATGGGTGCATGGTTGCTGAAGAAATGCGGAGGCGGAATCCTGCCGGTAAAGGCTTTGTAAACGGAAGAAATAACCAGGCCCAAAATAGCTGCCTGCCCCAAGGCGAAGGCGGTATTCTTAATTTTGAGATTCTTCCGTACGGCGCCGATTGCCAGCAGCACAAGCGGAACAACAACCGGCAGAATCATGCCGAGCATGACCGCAGGAAAGAGAAAGGTGCGCAGGAGAGGCTTTCGGGTAAAGAGAAAATAGTGCCAATCAAAATCGGAGGCTACGATGATGTAGGTGAGGGCTATGGCCAGGATATGCCACAGCAATTTATAGCCCTTAAAACATCGGATGATATTCCCGGGCAATTGGTAAAAGAATCCCGACATAGAATTAGTTTCCATCCATAAACGGCTATTTTTCACAATCTCGTTGTGGATCTGCGGGATCAATCATCGATGGGCAATGAGGACTTGTATACCCGACAAATCTTCCGCTTTCAAGCCAAAATTTTCAAAAACAACACATTATTTCCCATTTTCCATAATTATTTTC
>CAZEGG010000473.1:0-2230 GCA_964511755.1 uncultured Desulfobacteraceae bacterium
CGACGGCCTCCATCTTCTGGGCCTGGAGCATCTCCCTGTTCAGTTTCTTGATTTCCCTTTCGGCCAGAATCCGTTCGGTCACATCACGCCCGATGCCCGTGATATACGGTTCACCCTCTTCCGGCGTCATCAGCCTGCTGCGATACTCGATGTAAACCTTGCGGCCGCCGTCTCTTGTAAGGTAGCTCGTGACGCCCTCGTGGTGACCCTGCTTCCTGATCCCTTCCATGTACTCGGTATCGAAGAGCGGCCTCAATTCCGGCTTCATGAAATCCGTCGCCTTTCGGCCGATAAGCTCCTCCGGCTCACGGTCGAATATTTCCCTCAGGGTCCTGTTGGCAGAGAGAAAGCGGCCTTCGAGATCCTGGGTATAGATCAGGTCGGATACCGAGTTGAACAAATCCCTGTACCGTTTCTCCGACTCGAGAATCTTTCTCTGAGCCTCTTTGATCTGGGAGATATCTTTCGTGACCGCCACCAGGCAATCCTCTTCGCCGTACCGGAAAATCCTGCCCGAGAGCAGGAGATCAAGGACTTGTCCGTCTTTCATCCGAAACTGCAATTCAAACGCATCGACGCTGCCTTCCCCTTTGAGAATATCAATGAATCTTTTCCTATCAACCGGATCCACATAGAGACCCAGGTCAAATGGTGTCCTGCCAATGACCTCTTCTCTTGCATACCCTGTAGTACGGCAAAAACCATCGTTCACGTAAACATAGCGTCCATCTTCCAGCCTTGATATGGTAACCAGGTCCGGGGCGCTCTCAACCGTAAGCCTGAACTTCTCTTCACCTTCCCGCAGGGCTTGTTCCGCCCGCTTGCGGTCCGTGATGTCAGTGTAAACACCGACGGCCCCGTGTAACTCGCCTTCAATCTGGATGGGAGAGCCTGCCACAACAACATCCACGGGTGTCCCGTCTTTTCGGTAGCGAATGGTTTCCAAAGGGGATAGATGCTGTCCTGACAGCACCTTTTCGGTAATGGCATTTGCCTCATCCACCACATCAGGGCGGCTGACCAGATCGTCGAGCTTCTTCCCAACCGCCTCGCTCCGGCTGTAGCCGAAAATCCGCTCGGCTCCCGGATTCCATTCAAGGATGTGATGAGAAGCATCAAGGGTTACGATTGCATCCGGGGCCTCGCGCAGCACGGCTTCCAGGTACTCCTGCCGTTTCCTGATCTCCTCTTCCGACTGTCTGCGCTCGACTTCCAATGCCTCCAATTCACCTACCCGATGACGCAGATCTGCGAGTTCGCTTATGAGCTGTTCTCTGGTCTTATCCCCGTCCGTCATTTTGCCCCTCCAAGACGTTTGATGAATTCATAACCGTACAAAATAAGGCAAAACCACAATACAAGACCCTATGATCACAAGAAGATACACGTTTGAGATGAAATAGGGAAATACAAAAAGCGCCACCCCGCAAATGAACGGGACCACTTTCCGCTGCTTTTTTCCGTAAGTGAAAAACCCCAGGCCGATCGCGCCGAACAACACAGCCCACAAGATTGTCGCAGTGCTTCCCATCATAGATGACCACCTCTATTCCCCGGTAAATGAGCATCCGGCCGCTCAGGAAGATAAAGTGTGCTGCCGACCCGATCCTGATGCAGCCGGCAGGCCCGAAAGGGAAAAATGCAGACAACATTTGACGACTCTGTTGTTTCCCGGAATCCGGCATTCGCCGGATGGCAGAGAGGCAAGCGGGCTCGCAGGGATACCAGGGAGGCATAGGGGCCGGATCCCTTTTTCATAGACTTATGATAGGTCGAAAAAGGAAAGGCGTCAATATAAGGATACGGCTGTTGATCAAGCAGTATCGGAGCAAAGTAACTGACAACATTTGACGGCTCTGCGGCTTCCTGTCATAATTCACTCACCACAGTGTCACAGAGAGCACAGAGAATCCTGATTTTCTGTCCATCGGGAGACGGCGATGGACAAAAACAACATGTCTTAGAAAAACGAAAAGTGGTTAAAGCACACTTCACTATTTGCGACTGCTCTGAGAAAACAATTATGAGTATATTTGCGAAAAGGTAACTACTATTTCTTTTACCGGTGAGCGGCCGGCAAAAGAAAACAGCACTGTTCTGAACATCGAGAGGCGCACAGTATTTTATCCCCGTGAAGCTGTCTTTTCCCTTTCCGCCGTCTCAGCGGAAAGGGAAAAAATCTTTTCTTTGCGTACTTTGCGACTTTGCGGTGAGGGCAAATCATTTAATC
>CAZEGG010000474.1:0-2220 GCA_964511755.1 uncultured Desulfobacteraceae bacterium
CCACGGGTCTTGCCATGTCCATCCCTCCCGGCTTCGAAGCCCAGATCAGGCCGAGAAGCGGTCTGGCCCTGCGGCATGGGATTGGAATGGTCAACTCTCCCGGTACCATCGACAGCGACTACAGGGGCGAAATTGCAATCATACTCATCAACTGGGGGAAGATCCCGTACGTGATTCAAAATGGCGACAGGATTGCGCAGATGATCGTATCCCGGACATATCGTGCCGAAATCATAGAGGCCGAGGTGCTGGACGTTACCGAGAGAGGCACCGGTGGGTTTGGTCATTCCGGCAAAGACTAGGAGGACAAGTGGAAGTATCTGCTGCTGGTGGCGGGAACTCCCTGCAGATATGCATTCTGGCATCGGGGAGCAGCGGGAACGCCTGTTATATTGAATCAGAACACTGCAGAATACTGGTTGATGCCGGGTTAAGCGGGCGCGAGATTTCCAGGAGATTCGACGAAGCAGAGATTGACATCAAGAGGCTTGACGCCATATTCCTCACGCACGAACACGGAGACCATATACGGGGCGCCGGCCCTCTTTCACGTCGCCTGGGGATTCCGGTGTACCTGACCGAGGGGACGTTGGAGAGAGGAGGAAGGACGCTTGGCAAACTGCCAACGCCGGTGGTCATTCAGGCCGGCGAAGAGGTCAGGGTGAAGGATATGCGTGTGGAGACCTTCACGAAGTGTCATGATGCCTCTGATCCCCTGGGGCTGGTGTGTTGTTCCAATGGAAAGAGATTCGGAATTGCTACCGACCTGGGCAGAAGCACCAGGGTGGTGGAGGAGCACTTGAGGAACTGCCAGGCGCTCGCCCTTGAGTTCAATCACGACCCCGACATGCTGGAACAGGGACCATACTCCCTTGACTTGAAGAAGAGGATCCGGAGCGCCGAAGGGCACCTCTCAAATGAGCAGGCGGCGCGTTTGCTGGGCATGGTGGGGCATGCAGATCTCAGACACCTCGTTCTTGCGCACCTGAGCGAGATCAACAACAACCCTGAAAAGGCGTACATAACGGCTGTTGAAGCACTTAAGCGACTCGGGCTGCAGAATGTGCATGTGTCTGTGGCAATGCAGCATGAACCCGGCACCATGATAAAGATATAAGAATACACACAAGGGGAGCGTCGCACTGTGGAACAATCAAAGATCGATTCCTACTTTTTCTCTCTCGTTCGAGTGATCGATGTTATCTACCGGGATGAAGAGGATTTGGGTGACGTGCTCCATTTTATCGTCTCCCTGGCAGTGGAGCTCGCCGGCGCGAAGGGGAGTACGATTCGCGTTCTGGAGCAGGGAACCTTCAACTTGAAAGTGGTGGCAAGCTACGGTCTCAGCCAGGCATATATCCGTTCGGGGGCCATTGATTTCGGAAAGAGCATAACCGAAATTCTTCAGGGAGATGTTATCATTATCAACGATTTTGAAAACGACGGCCGGATACAAAACCTCGCCGCTGCCAGAAAAGAAGGTCTTTGTTCGGTGATCGGAATCCCGTTTACGGTGAATGAATCTACCTATTGTATCCTGCGGGTCTATTTTTCGTCGAAAAAAGTACCGACCCACGACGAGATGCAGCTCCTGACGACCCTTGGGAAGCTGGGATGCCTGGCCATTGAACGGGCCGTGATCAACGATATGCGTGGATAGACCCAAGCCATGACCCTCAACGGAACCGGAAACATCCCCCACAAGACCGTTCAGGATCCTTCCCTTCAAGTTGTTCTCTTCAGACCGGAAATTCCCTCAAACACGGGCAATATCGCCCGGCTCTGCGGAGCGGCCGAACTGCGGCTCCACCTGATTCACCCCCTGGGCTTCAGCCTGGATGACCGACATCTGAAGCGGGCAGGCCTTGACTACTGGGGTGAGATTGACATTCGTCATCATCGGACCTTCGATTCTTTCTCAGAGGAAATGGGTGCCGGCGCATCTCTTTTTGCATTCAGCAGGCATGCTCAAAAAGTATACACGGAAGCCCGCGTCACAAAGGGCGGCTACCTGCTTTTCGGCCAGGAAACACGGGGACTGCCGCTCGAACTCCTTAATGCCTTCCCCTCCTACCGCGTGCCCATCTGGGGAAAGGTGCGGAGTCTGAATCTCTCCACCACGGTGGGGATCGTTGCCTACCACTTTCTTCACCAGCTCGGCAGATTCTAACCCGCATTTCTCACGGGTCTTCGTAATGAGGCGGTGGAGAGTCGCGTGGA
>CAZEGG010000475.1:0-2217 GCA_964511755.1 uncultured Desulfobacteraceae bacterium
TGGCCCGGGAGGGGTATTTTGACGGGATCCTGGACCTGGCCACCCATGAACTGGCGGATGAACTGAAACAGGGATACTGCAAAGGCATAGGACCGTTGCGGCTTCAGTCGGTAAGTACCAGACAGGTCCCCCGCCTTGTGATCCCCGGAGGGCTTGACTGTGCGGTCCTTGAATTCACCCGGGACACCATTCCGGCCGAATTCAAGGAAAGAAAAATCTTCTTTTACGATTTCCGTTCGGCTGTCAGGCTGGACCTGGAAGAGACGGAGACCATAGCCCATCAGCTCGCGGAAAAGCTGAATCTCGATCCATCAGCCGTCCAGGTTCTCGTTCCCATGGACGGGTGGTCCGAAGCAGACAAGGAAGGGGAACCCCTCTACGATCCCGCCATGCGTGACGCATTCATGGCAAAACTGAAAGAGGATCTGGACCCCCGCGTTCGGGTCAGGGAAGCGGACGGTCATATCAACGATTCTTCTTTCGCACAAATAGCGTCGGCTATGATGGATGAGATGTTGAGCGGTCAGGACCTAAAGAGGTCCTGAGCTGATTAAGGTTGATTTGTGGAGAAGCCATGGGATATGTGTAATCATAAAATGAATTGTTTTGACAAACCAACGAAGTTTACCAAGAATTAGAACAAGGGGGGTTGGGGCATACATGCATTTCACCCTTCTCCAAAATCTGTTCTCTGGGAAACCAGGGAAACGGCATCTCAAGTTTCGGCTGTCTGAATCGCTTCCTGGCTTCTCTTTTTCTCCTCATTTTGACTGGCACGGCAAGCAAGGTTTAGGTTATAGACCTCGTTTTTCATCTGCCTTGGGAGCCAAAAACTGCCCGGGGAGGCAGGTGCCATGCTGATCCAGCCCGACTGTATCCCCTGCGTATTAAATATGACATTGTCAGTGCTCAGAAAACTCCCCTTGGAAGAAGGGCGAGTAAGGGATCTGTATGGAGACATAATTAAGCTTCCGGTACTGACGGATCTCCGGATAGAGAAGACGAGCCCGGAGATCATAGAACCGGTCATGGAAGAGATTACTCGCGTGATGGGAGATCCGGACCCTTTCTCTACCCAGAAAGAGGAACAGAACGAAAAGATGTTGGGCCTTTACCCTCGCCTGCGGGAGCGGCTGGAACGCTCTTCCGATCCCCTCTTCACTGCGATCAAACTCGCCATCATTGGAAATTCCATTGACTTTATGATGTCCGATGAGCCCAAAAGCCTGGAGGAGTCGATCATCAATAAGCTGAACAGCTCTCTGCCGCCGAGGGAATACGCCGCATTTGTCAAGCAGGTAGAAAGAAGCAGGCTGATCCTCTACCTCGGGGATAATTCCGGTGAGATCGTGCTGGATCGGCTCCTGGTGGAAATCATGAGGGCTACGTATGCCTCAGAAATTGTCTTTGTGGTGAGGAGTATGCCGACCTTGAATGACGCAACAAGGAGAGAAGCGGAGTTTGCAGGCATGGACGGAGTGACAACCGTTGTGGAAAACGGCACTGACGGCCCTGTTCCGGGGACAATCCTGAGAAGGTGCTCCAGTGAACTCAGAGAATTGTTTCGAGAGGCGGACCTGGTCATCTCAAAAGGGGGAGGAAATTTCGACTCTCTGGAAGAGGAAATAAGGGGCCTTGAACAGAATGTCACATTCATGTTGATTTCAAAGTGTTATCCGTACGCTCATTACTTCAATGTGCCGGAAGGTCAACCTATCCTGGCAAATTTCTTCCGGAAAGCACGGCGCCCTCTCCCCAGTCACGCCAGAAAAGACTTCCCCTCTGGGCAGCCTCCAGGAAGCGCCTAAAGCCGCCCGCTCTGTGGAACGAGACTCACTCAGTTCAATGGGCTGTTGATGTATAAGAAAATCTTATACAGACATAAAATCAATTGTTTTGACAAGCCAATGAAATTTACCAAAAATCAAAAGCAACCCGAATTGAAAGATTCCTGGCATTGAGGGATTTTCATGACGCCTCACCGCATCATGTTCTGGCAAATCAAGGACGTTTGGATCTTCTATTCCCTGGCGGGCTTGGCCACGGCACTTTTTCTGTCAGGCGTAGCCGTCCACATCCGGACATGGAGAAAAAGCGCAGGGTCTTTGGAACTTCCTTTCTCACGTGACGCGCTCAAGAGGGCAATTCTGGACACCTTCCTGGGACGACGCGTGCTTCACGGCGACATAGCCGCGGGCATGATGCATCTCTTCATAT
>CAZEGG010000476.1:0-2213 GCA_964511755.1 uncultured Desulfobacteraceae bacterium
AATCTCTCAAGGACTGGCTGATGGAGGATGGATATGAAGTGAATTCGGCTGAGAGTGGGGAAGCGGCAGTGAAAATGGCGGCTGAGAGAAATTGGGATATTGTCCTGCTGGATTTGAAGATGCCCGGTATGGACGGGATCGAGACATTGGAGAAAATAAAGGAGCTGAACCCGGATACTGAAGTCCTCATGATGACCGCGTACGCTACAGTCGATACGGCAGTTCAGGCTATGAAGGAAGGCGCTTTCGACTATCTCGTCAAACCGTTTGATCCGGACGAAGTTGAAATACAGATTAAAAAGATCGTGGAGCACAAGGACCTTGTGGTTCAAAATATTTTGTTGCGGAAGAAACTCGAAGAAAAATACCATTACGACGAAATCATCGGAAAAAGCGATGCCATGCAGGAAGTCTTCGACTTGATCGAACGAGTCGCGCCCACCGACTCAACGGTGCTTATTACCGGGGAAAGCGGGACAGGGAAGGAACTTGTTGCCCAGGCCATCCACGGAAACAGTGCCCGCTGTTACATGCCCTTCATTGCCGTCAGTTGCGGTGCACTCCCGGAAACACTGCTGGAGAGCGAGCTCTTCGGCTATGAGAGGGGTGCTTTCAGCGGGGCTGACCACAGGAAAAGAGGGCGTTTCGAAATGGCTGATAAAGGCACTCTTTTCCTGGATGAAATCGGAGATATCAGTTTGAAAACACAGGTAGATCTTTTGAGGATATTGCAGCAGAAGGAGTTCTCGCGCCTAGGAAGTGAAGAGCTCATAAAAGTAGATGTCCGGATCCTTGCCGCCACCAATCGGGACTTGAAGACTGCGATCAGGGAGAAACGATTTCGTGAGGATCTTTTTTATCGTCTGAATGTAATATCAATCCATATCCCCCCCCTGCGGCAGAGAAAAGAGGATATCCCGCTCCTCGCAAATGCGTTTATTCAGAAATACTGCGTTGAAATGAACAAAGAAGAGGTAAAAATAGCACCATCTGCATTGAAATTACTCATGGATTATGACTGGCCCGGTAATGTGAGGGAACTGGAGAATATCATTGAACGGGCTCTTGTCATCGGACAGGGTCAGAAGATTGAGGCGGATGGCTTGCCGTTTTCGCGCAGGGATTTGGCTCCCGCAGACCTTCCCAAGTCATTGAAGAAAATGGAAAGCGTGCATATCCGGAGGATTTTGAAAGAGGCAAACTGGAACATAAGCAAGGCTGCCCGTGAATTGGATATCGACCGGCAGACTCTTTACAACAAAATAGATAAATATGGAATTACGAAAGAGGAAACATAAACGAACTTGCCAGCAAGTGTGACTATTTGCCCTATCGGTGCGGTGGAGGACGAGATTTTCGGGCCGATTTCAAGGTGCATTGAAGAGAAATGCGGACTCGCGTGCAGGCTCTCTCAGCGGATGGAAAGCCCCGAATATGCCTATGACAAAGGACGAGCGCAGTATAATGCAAAACTGATTCTGCGCCGCCTGCTCAACCACCTTCCCAAGAACAGCATCAGGTTTATGGGACTTACCCAGATTGATCTCTTTGTGCCTATCTTGAAATATGTATTCGGCGTGGCGCAGATGCATGGTCCCTGCTCTGTTATTTCCACTCATCGTCTCCTTCCCGAGTTCTACGAGGAGGCACCGAACCAGGGGCTTTTTCTGGAACGTGTGCAGAAGACGGCCCTGCATGAACTGGGTCATTCCTTCGGGCTAACCCATTGCAGGGACCGGCACTGCATCATGTATTCGTCCACCAAGGTTCAGGACACCGATTTAAAAAAAATGGACTTCTGTCCCTCTTGCCGCGATCTTTTCAATTGGTACCTGGAACAGGCACTCGAAGACAGCAAAGTATAATTGCCGAATTATCCAACACCTGTCCTGTTTTTCGACGAAAACATTTTAATTAGTATTGTCAGTGTGTTGCTGAGCGGTCTCGATTCAGACCAAAATAATAGCAGATTTTTTCGACACATTTCCATTCTTTCGTCCGACAGGAATAGCCCTTTTCGAACCTCATATTTAAAATGTAATATCAATATGTTAGTTTGCCTAGAAGGCATGGGGTCCTTCTGGCATGCCTCTTGCTCTTCTTGAAGCCAAAACGGAAACATGAAAATCACCGCGTTTTTGACGTGATCATCACAGTGTCGAGGAGGAGAAAATGGCAGCCAAGGCGAAAAGAGAGTCCATGAAAATAGTACC
>CAZEGG010000477.1:0-2207 GCA_964511755.1 uncultured Desulfobacteraceae bacterium
TCATTCCTTTCGGAGGCGTAAACCTCGAAAGGGTGATCTGCACCCCTTGGTGCCGTGCCGGTTTCAAGATGTAGACGCGATCCCTTGATATTTCCGAGCCGTTCCGGTTCAACACGATGTCGGCGAAGTTCCGCCGGTAATGGAATTCGCCCGCGCGCAGGTACCGGGGAGATTGCCTGAGGACCGCAGGATTATCGACAAAGTGCACCCGCTCGACCCTCAATCCGTAGCCGTCACGGAAGTTGAATGACTCTCCTTCTCCCAGCACGACTCTTTCGTAGCGATACCCCAGCATGAAGCTGCCGAAGTGTCCAAGGGCGACCAGCCCGAAGACCACATGAATAGCAAGTATGAGGAGCTTCGATTTGCTGAATTTCACCCGCATGGCCCTGAGGATCTTTTTCCACGAACAAAAGATCAGGTTGACCCCGAGAAGGGCCATCATGAAACAAAGCCCCGCGAACCAGAATTTGAGCAGGCCCGACCCCCCTTCGGGGGCCAGCAGCCAGTCCCTGACAAGGCGGCTGTTCATCAGGCCGAACCGGTCCACGTAGGTGGCTGAGGCGGCCATAAGGGTTCCCCATGTCAACCAGAGGACAAGAGCAGCCAGAACAACAGTGGTGAAAGTGAGGGAAGAGAGCCTGTCAGAAAGAACCTTCATGCCAACCCCCGGACCGCCATGAGGATCAGCATGAAAAAACCGCTCATTGAGCCGATGAGGCTTTTTGCATTATCAGTATGGCGGTTCCAGCCCGGGACATGAAAGGCGAGCATGAAATACAGCACAATGAGCGTAGACTGGAAAAAGGCGGTGCTCCAGCGCCACACATCTCCCCATCCGTTCAGGCACCAGATAATCCCTGCAAACTCCGAAATCAGAAAAAAAATCACGCCGGAAAGCAGGTAGTTTCTCCCCTGATGGAAATGGCGGACCCCGAGATCGCTTTTCGCCCCTTCAAGCCGGGACTGGATGAAATGTGCAGAAGAAAAGAGGACCAGCGCGAGCGAAACATCCCGCATACCGTGAAAGAGTACGATCCAGGAATAATCATAGTCATAACGGTTGATGGCCGGACTTCTGGGGACAAACCACAAGAGGCCCAGCAGGATCACTGTTTCCAGCCACAGCCAGGTCCCGGCTGTAGGTTTTCCCTTTCCCCAATCCCGTGCAATGAGTCCCATAAAACCAAGGATGAAACTGACCAGGAGAAAGGACTCGAAAACACTGAAAACGGGAAGGTGACCTGATCTGATAATGATCAAGGCCAATGCCCATCCGTTGACGATCATTGCCGTGACAATAAGGAAGGGCAGCACCAGCACCCTGCAGGATGACAGCACCAGCACGAGGATGTAGAGGAGAAGAGTTGCTATGTAGAGACGTTCCATGAGCTGCTTGACAACCTTTTTAGACTTTTCGGCATTTATGCTTGTCTATTCTAGTATATACTATTCCACTTTGGAATAATTTATCTGAACTTATATCAAATTTGATAGAAAAGGCCACCGAAAAAAAGAACTTGGCTATCCTCAAGTCCCTTAGCGGATTAACCTATGATTATGGGTTGATATTTGTCAAGTGAAAAAGTTATTCGAACCGATTTAAACTGAAACTGACCTGTACTAACGACATCAGCGAACAACAGGAGAGACACGTCAGGCAGAACAGGCGGTACGCAAGATCGAGGCAACGGTTCCGGATGAAAAAACCGTTGCCGACCCGCCCTCTCTGTGGCAGACTCGGTGGCCTCCATGCACCGCCTTCAAGATCCGGGACTGAGCATGGACTTGGAGTCTTTCAGCACCTGTTGAGAGGATTTTTCTGCCTCGTATGAAGAAGAGGCACCCAAAGGCTTTCTGAAAAACCGGGCAGAGGCCAAGCGGCGGCGAATGACACGCAGCAGGTCGGCTGCCCGAATATTTTGCGGAGGATCCCATGGTTTCAAGAATGTTGAACGGCGATCAGGCCATGGCATACGGGACCCTGTTCGCGGGGGTCAAATTCGTTGCCGGCTATCCGGGGTCGCCCAGCTCGGGAACAGTAGAGGAATTGCTTCACCTGGCGCAGGAGCATGACATTCACGTGGAGTGGTCCACCAATGAAAAGGTGGCAGCAGAAATGGCCATTGGGGCATCCATGGCGGGACGCCGTGCCCTCGTCTGCGTCAAGAGTGTGGGCATGAACGTCATGGTGGACCCCCTCATGG
>CAZEGG010000478.1:0-2202 GCA_964511755.1 uncultured Desulfobacteraceae bacterium
TGTCATTATTGGCGACGCTGTCTTTTTCCTTTCCGCCCTCTCAGCGGAAAGGAAAAAATCTATTTCTTTACGGACTTCGCGCGCGGTGACGAGAAAACATCTCCGGACGTCAATGCACAAGTAAAGTCAAAAGAACGGAAGGGAGGCTTTTCCGGTGAGAGAACAACTCATCTCTTTGATCGACAGATCCCGTCTTGTTTCGACGGTGCAGGACCTCGTTAGAATACCATCCGTGAATCCCCCCGGCAATGAACAGCCGGTGGCCGAGTATCTGCAAAAACTCCTGGAGTACTGGGGATTCGACACAAAGATCGTTGATGAACCGCAGGCCGATCGGCCGCAGATCCTGGCGAAACTGTCCGGCAGCGGTGAACGGCCCCCGTTGATTCTGAACGGGCATATGGACGTTGTGCCGGAAGGGGACCACTCGCAGTGGACTGATGATCCGTTTTCCGGCTCCCTCCACAATGACCGCATCTATGGACGCGGAAGCTGCGACATGAAAGGAGGGGTTGGCGTTGCGCTGGAGGCGGCACGGGCAATCCAGTTGTCCAGATTCGAGCTCAGGGGGGACCTGGTGCTGGCCTTTGCCATGGGCGAGGAAGCAGGAGAACCGGGGACCAGAAGCATTCTTGAGCAGTCAGGATACACGGACGGCTTCGGAATCGTACTTGAGCCGACCGATTTCAGGGTCGGGGTGGCTGAAAAGGGTCTTGCATGGTTTCGAGTGACGATCAAGGGAAAACCCGTCCATTGTTCGGTAGCGGAACTGGGCGTTAATCCCATAGACAAGTTCCTTGCCTTTGGGGAGAAGATGAAAGAATACGACACGGAAATCAGGAAGCGCATACACCCGAAATGCGGCCCCGCAAAATGCACCATGACCATGATCAGCGCCGGGACAAAGGAAAACGTGGTGCCCGAATCCCTGTCGCTCATTCTGGATCGCCGACTCAATCCGGGCGAGAGCGCAGAAGCTGCGCAGGGAGAGATTGAAAAAATCCTGTCAGAGCTCGCTGCATCTGATCCGGAGCTTTCCTGCGATGTCAAATTAACGCGCCTGTACGAATCAGCGGAGATCCCCGCCTCCCTGCCCCAGGTGGAAGTGCTCTGCGGGGAAGTTGAGGCAGTTACGGGGAAAAAAGCGGAGATCTGGGGGACTCCCTATTCGACGGACGTCCGGAATTTCATCAACGACGCCGGCATATCGGCAGTCACCTTCGGGCCGGGAGAAATAGACCAGCCGCATACGTTCAACGAATCCATCAAAGTTGAAGATCTGTTGAACGGCGTTCGGGTGGTTTTAGGTGTTGCGGATAAATTGATCCTGTCAAAATGAAGAAAAGGGGTCAGACCTATTTTCCAACACTCTGCTGTCTCAAGGCCTTTTTGTCCACCTTACCCGCAGCGGTGATGGGCACTTCCCTAAATTCGACGATCTTTGGGACCTTGTAAGGAGCTACTTTTTCCCTGGCGAAGGCCATGATCTCGTCTTTGAGTTGATCTTCCGGTGTATCCGCGTACGCCGCATTCTTTTGAACCACAAGTTTGACCAGTTCGGTTTCCGGACGCTCCGGGTTTTGGACTCCAATCAGGGCGCAGACATCAATCGCCGGATGCTCATAGAACTTTTCCTCGACCTCCCGTGGAAATACCTTGAATCCTCCTACACTGATCATGTCTTTTGCTCTATCCACGATGGTTAAGTAGCCGTCCTCATCCATGACCCCTACGTCTCCTGTATGCATCCACAATCGACCGTCATGTTCCCGCAGAGCCGACCTGGTTTCGTCAGGCTTGTTGTGGTATCCATTCATAATCTGGGGTCCGCTGGCGATAATCTCACCTTCCTGCCCTACGGGAACTTCCGTTTCGCCGGTTTCCAGGTCCACGAGTCTGATTTGTGTTGACGGCATCGGAATTCCAACCGAGCCTATTTTCTTTTCACCCTTGTGGGGATTGCACGTCAACAGAACGCAGGTTTCGGTCATACCGTACACTTCGATCACCTTTCCCGATCCTACTATGTTCTCGAACTGATGTATTGCCTCTACCGGAAATGGAGCTGCTCCGGAGATGCAATGCTTGACATCGGTAAAGTCCAGCTTTTTGAATTCGGGTTCTTTCACAAGCATCATGTAAAGCGAAGGCACGTTGGCGAGCCAGTGGGGACGGTACTTAGCCATCTCCCTGGCGATGTGT
>CAZEGG010000479.1:0-2181 GCA_964511755.1 uncultured Desulfobacteraceae bacterium
TGACGCGCACGACCATAGCCGGCAAGACCTTCTTCCGCAACCTGATTATGATGCCGTTGATCGCCCCGTCCATCATGCAGGCCCTGGCGCTGATTTATCTCTTTGGCCGCAACGGATTGATTACGGCGCATCTGCTCAAAACCGGCTGGAACATTTACGGGTCCACGGGAATCATCGTTTCGGAAGTTCTCTACTGCCTGCCCCATGCCTTCGTCATTCTGTACACAACGCTGTCGGCCGTGGATGTCCGCCTGGACGAGGCCGCCGAAAGCCTGGGGGCCGGTCCCCTGAAGACTTTTACCCGCATCACGATTCCGTCGGCCAAGTACGGCATTTTCAGCGCGGCGGCGTTGACTTTTAATCTGACCATCACGGATTTCGGAAACCCCGTGGTGATCGGTGCCAATTACAACGTCCTGGCCACGGAAATCTACTCCCAGGTAACCAACCTGTATCGTTTCGACCTGGGAGCGACCATCAGCATCATACTGCTGGTGCCGTCCATGATCGCCTTCATGGTCAACTATTACATTTCCCGCAAGACGTTTTCGATGATCAGCGGGGCCGCCAAGCCGGTGGTACCGCCTTCGCGGCCGCTGAAGAAGTTTTCCTACAGCGCCTATTGCACCCTGATTTCCGCCTGCATCATCCTGATTTTTGCCACCGTGGTGATCGGATCGTTCGTGAAGATCTGGCCCTACGACTGGTCCCTCACATTCAAACACTACCATTTCCCGTCCATCGCAGGCTATTCCGCCATCTGGACCAGCGTGTGGGTGGCCCTGATAGTCGGCGTTGCCGGGTCCTTTTTGACCCTGGTGGCCGGTTACGTCATGGAAACCCGAAAGCCGTTTCTCAAACGATTCATTTACCTGCTGTCGGTCATGCCGGCCGCCATCCCCGGGCTGGTGATGGGGCTGGGTTACATCCTGGCGTTCAACAAGCCCTACTACTTTTTTTACGGGACCCCGTGGATCATCGTCATTAACATTATCATCTGCAATTTTACCCTGGGGATATTGTCCAGCATATCGAATCTGCGCAACATCGACCCGTCGATCGAAGAGGCGGCCTTGAGTCTGGGGGGCGACACGATTCGCACGTTCTTCCGAATCGTATTCCCCCTTTCGCGGGTCGCGTTTTTCCAGAATTTCGTTTACTTTTTCATGCGCGCTATGACAACCATCAGTGCGGTGATATTTCTGGTCTCCGCCAAGGTCCATCTGGCAGCTATCGAAATCATCATGCTCGACAACGACGGTTGGACCGCCAGCGCCGACGCCATGTGCACCTGTATTATCGTCATTGTCCTGGTCATGCTGGGCATTCTTCGAATCGTGGCTGGCAAGACAGGTCAGCGGCCGGCAGGCCTGGCTGCCGCCGGGGTGTAAGGGAAGTGCGGGCTCCGCGTCCGATCCTCCTATCTCCCAACTTCTCTTTCGTTACAACCTTCGCCTTCGGTCCCCGGCCAACTTCAGCAGAAATTCCTTTGGCATCCACATTTTCAAAGGATAGACCGCGCCAGGGGAGCCCGCCTCAGCGCACTGCCGATCGCAAATGTGGCGGGAACAGCAATGAGGGTCACGACAAAAATTTCAGCAGAGGGTCGAGGGCTGCATAACGCAGCGCGTATTGCAGAGCGACCAGGACGGGCACATGAAAAAGGTACACAGCGTATGTGCTCGCCGCAAGATCCCTTGCCAGCCTCCCCTGGCGGTTCAGCTTCTCCCGGAACAGAACTATGAATCCAATGCACATGCCACAGCAAAGAAAGGTTTCCCAGAGGTCGAAAATAAAGGCTCCTAGAGTAGGCCCTCCGCCATTGAAAGAGGCGTTGCCGGTGAAGAAGAGACCATAGCACAAAGCGGCGGCTGCGAGACCGATGAAGAGCCATACGCTACCCGTTTTCTTCGGCATGGCAAGGAACCAGTTTCGCCTGTAAGCGACGACGCCGATCAGGAAAAAGGCGAGGTCTCGGGGGACATCAGCTAATGCAACCTGAATGAACCCAAGCAGGGCAATCCATCGGTCGATAGGGTACCAGAGGCGAACGACGAAGCTGGCGGCAGCGAGCACGACTGCGAAGCCGACGATCTCAATGGATTTCGGAGGTCTGTGCGATCCGTGCCCGTCCTTCGGCCGTGAGAAAGGCAGCAGTCGCCACAACCAATAGCAGACGGC
>CAZEGG010000480.1:0-2169 GCA_964511755.1 uncultured Desulfobacteraceae bacterium
ATAGCGAAGATGCCATCGAGATCAAGGACGTATCCGAGCTGGTTGCAGACCTCGTGTAGCCCCTTTCTCCAGAAGCGCCCTGCATGGATGCGCGGCGCTCTTCTTCTCTTGTGCGTTTTGGATGTCGTATGAAAATTGCCTATCTGGATTGTTTCTCTGGAATCAGCGGGGACATGCTCCTTGGGGCTCTGCTCGATGCCGGAGTTCCCTTGGCTGAACTGGAGCAGCTCATCGCCTTGCTCCGGATAGAGGGTTGTCGTCTGGCAGTGCGGCGGGAGGCGCGAAGCGGGATTTACGGCACTAGCGTTGAGGTTGTGGTCGAGCAGTCCAGGCAACAGTCGACCGACTTCCGAGGAATCCGAGAGCTCATTTTCCGCTCCTCTCTCCCCGAAGCAGTGAAGGACAAGAGCATCGAGGTTTTTTCCGCCTTGGCGGAAGCAGAGGCAAGAATCCATAACACTTCTCCGGAGGCAATTCATTTTCACGAAGTGGGGGCAGTTGATTCCATCGTGGATATCGTGGGCTGCGTCCATGGGCTCCTGGGCCTCGGCATAGATACGGTACATTCCTCCCACGTACCGCTGGGAAGCGGCTTTGTGCAGACAGCCCATGGGACCATGCCGATCCCCGCACCGGCGACAATGGAACTCCTGAAAGACGTGCCGGTGTCACAAACAGAGATCCCCTATGAGATGGTGACCCCCACGGGTGCGGCCCTGTTGAAGACATTCGCAGAGACATTTGGCCCTTTTCCGCCGATGGCAGTGGACGACGTTGGGTATGGAGTTGGAAACAGGGACATGCCCGATCGGCCGAACCTTCTCAGGCTTCTTGTGGGGAGAGAGCCCTGTGAAAAGGTGTGTGAAACGGTGGCAGTCCTGGAAACCAATATTGACGATGTCAGCCCTGAATGGGCTGGATATCTCATGGAGCGCCTCTTCGATGCGGGAGCGCTGGATGTCAGTTTCTGCCCCGTTCATATGAAAAAAAACCGCCCCGGCTTCCAGGTACAGGTTATAGCCCGGCCGGACACGAAAGAACTCCTGACGGATCTCCTGTTTCGGGAATCCGGGACCCTCGGAGTTCGCTTCTCCTATACCCAGCGGCAGGTTCTTGAAAGGGAAGAGGTGGAAATAGCGAGTCCCTGGGGGCAGATCAGAGCAAAGAAGATCGTTCCGGCCAACGATACTCCGTATTTGGTGCCGGAATATGAATCCTGCTCGGAGATTGCGCGCGCGAAGGGCCTCTCCCTCAGGGAACTATATTTCTGGGTCATGAGTCTCAATGCTCAAAGGGGTCCGGTTGATGATCCTTCCAGCCACGGGAAGTGACGCTGAAGTCACTGCGCGGGGACTGCCCGAACTTGAAGAAAAGAGCGAAGTCTGGTACCTTCAAAACAAGAGAGCATTTTCGGGAGAGCGGTGCCTCGGGTAAAGCTGTGCTTATCCTCGCCACGTGGTTTGGTACGGGTCTCCTTCCGTTCGCCCCCGGCACTTTCGGTACCTTAGGAGCAGTGCCCCTTGTCCTGGCGTTGCAGCATTGCCCGCTCGCTTGCAGGATTCCTTTTCTTCTCTTTTTTCTGGCCGCGGCAATCTGGGCATCCGGCCGCGCTGCGTTTCTTCTTGACACACCTGACCCGCCCCAGGTGGTCATCGATGAAGTGGCCGGCTTTCTCGCGGCTACCATCCTCTTACGGTTCTCGTGGCAGGGTTTTAGTGCCGCGTTCATCCTATTCCGGGTTTTCGATATCCTGAAACCCTTTCCCGTGGGGCTCCTGGATCGGAGATTAAAGGGAGGCACCGGAATCGTCCTGGATGATATCGCGGCAGGGTGCTACGCTCTCGGCGTCATGGAAATACTGCAGCATCTGTGGCTATCCGGGTAATGTTCATCCATGAATTTTATTGCTCATTCGAAAACCTGGTCCTCAGGGCTAGGGCAGAGACCAAAGGCTATGCCGCATCAGAAACCAAGGGGATGAAATGATCTAGAGTTTGGAGTGAACTAAAGTGAACTAGAGTCAATGGAAAGCACAGCTTTTCTATTCAATAGAATGGAAATAAATTCCTCAACTCTAGGCACTTTAGGCATCCTAGGTCGCTCTAGTCACTCTCGAGATACGGGCGCAAACATCACGGTAAAGCAGGACGGGCCTGTGAACGGCGAAAT
>CAZEGG010000481.1:0-2164 GCA_964511755.1 uncultured Desulfobacteraceae bacterium
ACAGACGAGCAGCGGGGCGCCTAGGCAGCTGGCTCATATTCTTAAACCTTTTGAAGCAATGTGAAGTATTCCTCCCTACTCATGCCGATTATGCGCATGTTGTTCTTGATGACGAACGTTGGCACTTCTTTATATTTCGGGATTATTACCGGCCTGATCGCTCGGGGATGATGGAATACGAGATGGTCACCCTTTGTCCGGGCGTACACACACCCGGCCATCTCAAAAATCTTGACCTGAACCTCGTAGTGAGTGGGTTTGACCTTCGTCATACAGCTATTTCAATGGGGGTGAAACCGACCAACTCTTTCCGAGCACTCAATATGTCTGCATTGACCTTCTCCAGTCCGCACTCCTCAAGGAAGCGCTCAAACGTTCCCATTTTTTTTGTCTCTTCAAAATTGATGAGTATGACTTCGATGAGGTTCTTCTTAGCTTGTTCCACATCTTCACCGCAAGAAGAGATATCCAGCTCCGGACAATAGGAAACGTACATATTATTTTCTTTCCATATTTCCTCAGTGAGACGTATTCTCATAGCATCTCCCTCCCAAAATTCTGTTTTATTTTTTTCTATCCTGCTCTGTCAATGCAGATCTGGCCTCTTATACTGAGGATGTGATGAGCGGGATTTGCCCTCACACGGAAATGATAAATGACAAAACGAGTGAAAAAACCAGGAGGCTCAGAACTGATAGTTCGTAGCTCATAGGAGGGAGGCTAAGGAGGGACCTAGGCTGTGGGCTGTTAGGGTAACGATGGCCACTGCCATCAGCGTGGTGAGATATTGCGCTGAGGCACTGTTCGTGTTAATATTCCATAACAAGATAAGGGTATGGGCCAGAGAGCGAAGCCGTTTAATGAGCTTAAGGAATATGAGAAGAGAGGGGGGAGATTCATGAATTCTCTTGATCAGAAATCTGAATCTGTGCCGAAATTTCTCTTTCCTCTCTTCTGGGAATACGATCCCGAATCCATCAGACTGAGGCGTCATGCCCATCTTGTAATGGCTCGAGTGATGGAATGGGGAAATTGGCGAGCCATGAACTGGCTGGGAAAGGCATACTCTAAGCAAGAACTGATTTCTTTTCTCCGTAGTCGAGGTCGGAAAGTCCTCCCTCCCAGAGAATTGAATTACTGGGCACTTGTCTCAGGGGTGTCCAATAAAGAGCGACAGAAATGGATTATGGAGGCGCGAGACAGGCACCATGGCCGCACCTCATGATTTTCACCCAGAGATACTAAATGAAAACCAAAAGACCGCCCTTACATCTCTCGGGACTACACTGAAGGGAACAGAATATTATCTTGCCGGTGGTACGGGCCTTTCTATCCATCTTGGACACCGCTTTTCCATAGATTTGGACTGGTTTATTCCTGAACTGAATGACCCGGAATCACTGCTCCGCCGATTGACTGCCGGCGACACCTCTTTCACGGTAACATCGATTGCTCCCCAAACCGTCTACATAGTCCTTAACAACGTCCAGGTCAGCTTCATCGGCTACAACTACCCATTAATCGAGCCAAGATTTTTCTGGCCCGTTTATGGCTGTAGTCTTGCGTCTGTAGCGGATATTGCCTGTATGAAACTCGCATCCGTGGCATCTCGCGGATCTAGGAAGGATTTTGTTGACTTGCACCGGATCCTTTCGGATTTCTATTCATTGCAAACGCTTCTGAGACTTTATAGGAAAAAGTATAAGAACAGAGACATTGGCCACGTGGTGCGAAGCCTCGTGTATTTTGAGGACGCAGAGGAAGAGCCGCCTCTCAGGATGGTCAGGCCCGTTGATTGGAACAAACTGAAGCAGGACTTTGAAAGATGGGTAAGGGAGATTCCCCCGCCGGCCGAAGATTAGCCGAGAAGAATGAGCGACAAAAGAAGCGTGAGGGGAAGCAGCTAGGCGGCTGGGCAGTTTGGCGGGCAGACGGCGAAAAGCGAAAAGCAGAGAAATGACAAAATCCAAATGCCAAATGCCAAGACAAGTGAAAAGGCTAGGAGGCTGGGAGGCTGAAGGAGAAATGCTGGAACGCTGGGACGCTAGGAAGCTGCAGGCTGAAGGTGGAAGGGCTTAGGAATCAGGAGGTGGGTTTCTTTTCGAGACCCAGCCGGTCCATCTTGTTGAAAAGCGTCTTGTAGCTGATATCGAGCATTTTTGCC
>CAZEGG010000482.1:0-2146 GCA_964511755.1 uncultured Desulfobacteraceae bacterium
GAATGGCCACTTCCACTTGAAGAAGACCGCTCTCTTCCACATTTCGAATAATCTCAGGCAATATGGCCTCAACCATGTCTTCTTCGATAATCGTCAATTTGAGTTCAAGACCCAGGTCGTCGGCCACCGAACGTGCAGCAACGATGTCCCCCGAATCCTCGGTTCCGGTGCAGTAACAGATGATATTTTTCCCTTCCCGCTGCAGGAGTTTTGATATGAGCACGGAGTCTATTCCCCCGGAAAATATGACGCCGATCCTGGCCTCGTTCAGGCCCGTCAGCCTCTTCTTGACCGCAGTGATCAGGACTTTTTTGTATATTTCAACAGCTTCTCTGAAGTCGACGATATCTATCTGAGGGATCTGAAGATGAAACCCTTCGTGCACTTCCACACCGGAACTGTTATCTATCTTCAAAATATCACCGGGGTTCAGTCTTATGGGATCATCTTTTCCGTTCCAAAGGGCCTTCTTTTCCGAAGCAAAATAGGTGGTATTCCCATCCATGATGTAATAAAGGGGCTTCTTGCCGATAGGGTCTCTCGCCACGACAACGGACGCCCCGTCGGTGACGGCAATCGCATACATTCCGTCGAGGAGTCCGATGATCTTTTTCATCGCGTCCAGGAGATCTCCCTGATAGGTCTCTTCAAGAAGATGGACAATGACCTCGCTGTCGCTGCTCGTCTTAAATTCATGCTGTCTGTACAAAAGCGACCTTAATTTTTGATAATTATAAATCTCTCCATTATGAATCAATGCCAATTTCCCGTCACAGGAGGTATAGGGCTGCGTTGCCCTTTCCTGACCCACGATAGTCAGCCTTGAATGGCCGAGGGATATGTGTGCTTCGGCTGACAGATCGTCCCTTAACTCTTCGATCTCATCGACCCTGTTCAGTTTTCCGTCCAGGTACACACCATGCGTATCCGGCCCCCTGTGTTCCATTTTTGTCAGCATGTCATAAATGTCCGTTGAAGGGATCCTTCCGTTCCGGACAAAATGACCGCATATCGTACACATTTCAAAATCTCCTTTCTTTTGTTGCCGTTGAATAACACAATAATATTATGGGTGGCTCCATAATAAAAATCCCCATAAAGGGGAGAAATGTTTCAATTCTCGATAGAAGAACACTATTCCGGAAGCATGCTCCCCGGGTTTAAGAATAGGTACTGGCAGAAATTCGTTATCTTGGCGCTTTTCAGGAAGTAATAAGACATGAAAGTCTCTTTTGATTATGATTGGAAGAGGAATAGGAGTTGTTCTGTTTACCTATTTAATCTCAAGGATAATAACTGTTACTCAAAAATTATAGATGAATAAAGCCGAAGTGTCAAGGGCCTTCCAAATTTTTCTCAAATTAATGGACATCACAGGATGAAGATGGTGTACTATTTGGTAGCTGTTTTCCTTCTATGGACGGCGATGTTCCACGATTCCCGCCTCCGACGGGACAGGTCAGTGCCGATTTGAATGACCGCCCGAGAGCAGCAGCTTCAAGGGGCACGCTGAAAGGCATGCCGCAACAACCGAAGATGAAGTGCGACGCCGAGATTGAGCGTATCAGGGAGCCGCCAACTCTGGAAAGGAGAAAATCATGTCACAGTTGATATGTTGCAAAAATGGAAATGGTGTCGTTTTAGGTGCAGACAGCAAGGCAGTCTTTTTTGACCCCCGCGGAGATATGAGTCATATGGAAGTGAACCGGATGATGCAGCTCAGCCGGCACACAGCTATTCTGAGCGGCGGTGCCGTTGAAGGGGCGGAGATGTGCCGGGCTCTGAAGACATTCATCGAGGATGAAGGCCTGGACGATGTCCAGGACGTCTACGGGGCAGCCCTCCCTTTTTTAGCCGGCGAGTACGAGAAGTTTGTCCGCAAGGAATGCGAGGTGATGCCCATCGATCCTATCCATCACGTTTACTTCATTCTGGGAGGGCGTACCGGGAGAGATCGACGGCAGCCTTTCCGCCTCTATTTGCTCTGGACAAAGAAAAAACTTCCACAGCTCGACGGAGATGAGATCACGTTTTCTTTTACGGTTCCCAGGATCATGGGCCTGGAGTACCGGTTGAACCAGCTCTGCAGGGACAATAAGCCGCTGGAACAGATCCTGGAGGAAGTAACAAACGGCATGAACAAGGC
>CAZEGG010000483.1:0-2136 GCA_964511755.1 uncultured Desulfobacteraceae bacterium
GCCGGTGGTAAACGACTTTGTCGGCCCATACCAGGAATTTCTTGAGAGGTCCGGGTGAGTGGATGGCCGCCCACCGGACCAGGTGATGATAGAAAACGAGCGGCTTGTTCCATGGGCAGACGGCCATGCACCGGCCGCCGCAGGTAAGCCATTTTTTCTTGTTCATTCCCCAGAAGGTGAGACAGCGGTCGGCCCGGATATACCACTTTCTGAAGCCCGGGTTATTGAATATGGGGCTGGGAGGCTCTCCTTTGGGCGGTCCATGCGGAATGGCATTGGCAGGGCAGTACGTGGCGCAGCTCTCGCACGCCATACAGAATTCATGCGTGCCGAATGAAATCGGCCTGTCCACCGTCAACGGAAGGTCCGTGGTGACGGCCTTCAGGCGCATGTTGATCCCGAACTCCGGTGACAGAACACGGCCGTTGCGCGCAAATTCCCCTACGCCGGCGTCGATGGCCACGGGCACCATCAGCAGCTCCGGATTCAAACCAAGGGTCTCCCGATAAGCCGCATCGTACCCGAGACCACGGATAAAATCAGTCAGCTGGGTGGTAATAAATTTGAGCCGCGAGTATGCGTCGCCGGTGGAAGGCGAGGAGAAGTGAGAAGGAGCCAGGCGGTTGAGGCTCCGCACGTGATGAACCACCACCACGATGGCGTATTTGTGCGCGATATGGACGTCCTGGTAGACCCAGCGCTGATCCAGTTCGGTGATGCGGACCATTTCGGCCCCGAACATCAATGCCGCCCATTTGATCAGCCGGGACATCCATGCCTTGTCATCCACCTCAATCTGTCCTTCCGGAGGCGTTATGGGAAGAGGGGAGGGGAGATAATGCCTGCAGAGCCGCCACGTTGCTTCTCCCAGGCTCTGTGCGATACGGTCCTCTGGGGCCAGATCGCTGTAGGGCAGGGGGTCCTCCCAGTCGTCATGACCGGTGCGGGCCTTAAATTTCTTCCGGTAGCCCTCTCCGAACGGATTCTCGGGTTTCAGTACCGCGAAGGCGTTTTTTCGTCGGTCGAAACGGCTTATCGGCCCGGTGATATACTGCTCGTAGGTGGGGCGGTCGACTTCCTTGACCCCGAGGAGTCGCCGCAGCCTCTCCTGTGCCCGCAGTCTTTTTTCATAGGGCAGGAAGGCCTTTTCAATGGAGGACTTGTCGAAATTCATGAGCCCAGCGTCGCCCGATGCAACGGACACGTCGCCTGACAAAATTCGTACCCGGCAGACTGCAGCATTTGTTCCGGCATTTCAGGTCAAAATCCCATTCTGCCCGCATCGTTACCCTTCCAGGGCCATTTTCCCGGGATTCAGTATGTTCTTGGGATCGAAAAGCTTCTTCAGACCCCGCATGACATCCATGGCGACCTCGTCGTGTTCCAGGTACATGTAGGGAGCCTTCGAAAGACCGATCCCGTGCTCCCCGGTGAGCGTCCCTTCCAGCTCGATGGCCTGTTTGAACAGGTCCTCGATGGTGCTCTCGACCCGTGCGACCTCGTCCGCGTCCGTACCGTCATAGACGATGCAGGGGTGAAGGTTGCCGTCGCCCAAATGGCCCACGGTTGCGATCGTTACATTGCGGCGCTTCCCGATCTCCTCAATCTTGACGAGCATTTCAGGGACCTTGCTTATGGGGACCGTGATGTCCTCGACGGTGATGTTATAGTTCAGCCTAGTCATAACGCCGTATGCCGATTTTCGTGCCAGCCACAGCCTGGCTGCTTCTTCTGTCGAGCCGGCTTTGGTAATTTCTTTTGCATTGTTGGCCTTGAAACACTCAATGACGCGGGCCATCTGGTAATCCGTCTCTTCGTGCGTGTAGCCGTCCGTTTCCACCACCAGCATGGCCGCCGCTTCCGGAAGGTTGATATCCGTAGATTCATTGACGGCTTTGAGGCTCATCCGGTCGAGAAACTCCAGGGCGCTCGGGATGATCCCCGACCGCATGATCTGGCTGACGGCTTTCCCGGCTTCCTCTATGCTGTCAAAGAAGGCCGAACAGGTGCTGGTCTCGGAGGGTTTCGGATTGATTTTCAACGTTATTTCGGTTACGACCCCGAGGGTCCCTTCAGAGCCCACGAACAGCCTCGTCAGATCGTACCCGGAAACGCTTTTCATGCATTTTGATCCGG
>CAZEGG010000484.1:0-2126 GCA_964511755.1 uncultured Desulfobacteraceae bacterium
AGTCGGAGATCCTGCACGGCGTTTCCATGCATCTCGAAGCCAAAGAGGTGGTGACCATCATAGGGCCCAACGGGGCAGGAAAGTCGACAATGTTGAAGGCCCTTATGGGATATGTCTCCATATTCAAAGGAGAGATCAGATGGAAGGGGGATGACGTCACCCGGCTCAAACCCCACGAGAAGGTAACCCGAGGCTTTGGTTACGTCCCCCAGCTCGGGAATGTTTTCCCGTCATTGAGCATATTGGAGAATCTGGAGATGGGAGGCTTTACCCAGTCCAAAAAGACCATTCGGGAAAGGATCGACAAGACTTTTCAGATGTTTCCCATACTCAAACAAAAACTGGGCAAGAAAGCAGGAACCCTGAGCGGGGGACAGCGGCAGATGCTGGGTATGGCGAGGGCATTGATGACGGACCCGGAACTGCTCATGCTGGATGAACCTTCGGCCGGCCTTTCTCCCAAGGCCTCAGAGGAGGTATTCTTGACTATTGCCGATATCCACGATAGACTAGGAAGATCTATTATCATCATTGAGCAGGATGCCTACCAATCCTTGAACATCTCCGACAGAGGGTACGTTCTGGTAATGGGTCAGAATGAATTCGAAGACAAGGCTGAACGGATACTGACCAATCAGAAAATCAAGGAGGCGTATCTCGGAGGCTAGAAGGAATGCGGAAGGAGGTGAGTTTGAGCAGTTTGTGACATGGTAACTTTTTGATATCAATGAAAATATATTGATTGAAGCGAAGCGGCCGGGGCATCAGGAAGCTGCTGAAGGGCGGAACGTAACCGGCATTGTGAATTGGAGTTCAGGCTGAAAGGAGGCAAGAAATGAAAAAGACCATTGTAGCTGTTGTTGGCGCAGTCTTTCTGGCTGTGATGTCGCTTGCCGCCACGCCTGCCGTGTGCAGCGCGGCCGGTGCGGTGGTTATCGGCGCAATAAATCCTCTGACCGGGAGCAGTGCCATTCAAGGGGCCGACATGCAGAGAGGAGAACAACTGGCACTGGAACAGATTAATGCAGCCGGAGGAGTAAACGGCCATCCATTAAAGATCTTGTTTGAGGATACTGAATCGAATCCGAGAGGCGGAATGGACGCTGTTCACAAGCTTGTCGACATCAACAAGGTGCACCTTATTATCGGCGCCTATTCAAGCGGGACGAGTCTTCCCACAGGCCAATGGACCAACTCGAAGAAGGTGATCCAGATCGCCGTGGCCTCCACATCCCCAAAACTCAGAGACATCGGCCCTTATTTCTTCAATGTCATCGGGCTTGATGATGTCATGGGCACCAAACTGGCCCAGTTCGCTCTCGAGAGCGGGGCCGATACCTTTGCCTCCATTACGGTCAACAACCCGTTTGGAATCGGGATTGAGATCTGGACCAAGAAGACCATCGAAAAGGCGGGCAAACAGTGGCTGGATGCCGTGAGATACGATGAGAACAAGACGGATTACCGGGCGGAAGTCGAGCGCGTTTTTTCCAAGAAACCCCAGGTCGTGTTCTTTACCGCCTACGGCACCGAGAGCAAGCTCATCCTCAAACAGGCCTATGAACTGGGGCTCAAGCCGTCGGTAGGGTGGTATGCGGACTACATGACCATGTGGAGCAACGAGGTCATTCCGGAAACGGCGGAAGGAATGAGGGGCCTGGTGATCGGTCCTGCCGCGGGAATGCGTTATGACGCCTATCAGGCTGCCTATAAGAAAAAGTTCGGTGCTGAAGCCAAACAGACCGCGTTCGGGGCGTACGGGTATGATGCTACGTGGATAGCCGCTCTGGCCCTCAATATGGCAGGAACCACAAATTCCCAGAAGGTGATGAAGGCCCTGTACACCGCCGGTGAAGTCTACAACGGCGTCACAGGAGACAAGAGCTTTGACAAGAACGGCATGCAGGTAACCGATTACTACCGGCGGATGGTCTACGAGAAGGGCAAGCTGGTTCCGTACAAGTAAGACCGTTTTCACTATTTCCAATCACCCCCGCTCCGCTCATAAGGCGAGCAGGGGTGATTCATTTTTGTCCCTTTACCGGGGGAAGGCGAGAATATTGTGACTAAGAGAGAACCTCAGATGGAAACCAAATTGATTCACTCGGGCGATCCCGCAACGCCCA
>CAZEGG010000485.1:0-2125 GCA_964511755.1 uncultured Desulfobacteraceae bacterium
CACTGAAAAGACCAGCCCGGAAGACTCGGAACGGAAGAAATGGCTTTTTCCCTGAGCGTCGGGATTCATCTGATACTGACCTTTTCAGTCCCAGATCGGGCAGAGGGTCTCGGACAATACCGGGAAGGAGGGATTACCGGATGAAAAGAACGATTTTTCCAATCGCACTTCTCCTCATCTTGGCCTTCGCGTGTCTTGGCGGCTATCTTCTCGTGACCCATGTCCTGGCGCTCCCCTTCAGAGCCACGAATGACGCCCTCCACAAACAGGAATCCCCGGTAACCCTTGATTTCCTGATCCCCGGAGGGGTCCATATCGATAAAAAGATGACCGTCAAAGAGGTCATGAACATCCGTCTCGAAAAGAGGACGGGCGCTTACGACAAGTTCCTGAATAGCATTTCCGGGCTGTTTCCCCCGAACTATCTCTACGTGGGGGATGGGCTCCTGTTTATTTTCTGGACGTTCCTGTACCTGGTTTTCCTGCGGGTCTTTACCTTTGCCGGATATGGGCGGGCCCTCCGTGTGAGCCTCCTGCTGGGCGGGGTCACCTACTATTTCATGCCGGATTTCTCTCCCGGAAAGGTTGACGACGCGATTTTCGTCGGCGTTCCGGTCCTGATCATCATCGGCCGGGCATACCTTTCCTCCGCCAGAAAGAGAAAAGAGTAACCCTTCACGTGCTCTTTTTCCAGAGCTGATATCGCTTCATGTAGTCAGCAGCCACTTTCTTCGGGTCAAGATGCAGGCACTGAGAATAGCTCACCACGAAACCCCTGACATATGTTTCAGGGGGAAGGGCATCGAATTCCTCATTCTCGATACGTTCCAGATAATGCACCTGAATTCTCGTTGTGAGCGCCATTTTCTGCAGGTCGATTCCCTGTCTTTCCCGTATCTCCCGCAGAGCCTGTCCGCCGAAGTTTATTGCGTCAACCTCTGTTTGATCAAATTCATCGGCATCGAGCTGAATGGTTTTTCCCTCAACTTCGGGAAGATTGTTCTGCTCGCCCGATCCGGCCAGTATCTGGTAGGCCTCTTCGATATCCCGGAGTATCTCCTTTCTGCGCTCTTCCGAGATATCATCCCGAATGGGGAGAGTTACGATGGAATCCTCCGAGTACAACGACCTCAAATGAAGGTATGCTTCCCGGATTTCAGAGTAGGATGCGCCGGGACTGATTTCCAGGATGTCAAGGTATCTTTCATACTCTTCCGGTTGCATATTCATACTCTCGTGTGCATATCCTTTCCGTCCAAAAGGTTTTCTGTGATTCTTTCGATTTCCCGTGCACACCGTGTCCCCGGACAGGCCTGCATGAAGGGATTTCTCTTATTAATGCACCGGGGGATGATGGAATCATGCTCGACATAGCCCACATATTTCGCATCAACACAGAAATATTTCTTGCAGACGCTCTTGATGGACCTCCCGATGACAACTTCCTGCCCCGTGGTAACGCGATTCAGGATGATGTGGGCCGCGAAGGCAGACAATTCACGATTGATAATGTTCTCCAGGGTTGTGGAAACACTCCTGAGGTAGTCTATGAGCTGGCTCAAGCTGGTTATGCCGTACTCTTCCCGCTTGCTCCAGGCATCGAGGATCACTTCTTTGAAGCCATGTTCTCCCAGCGTCTTCACCAGCTGCCGGAAAAAGGCGTTTTTCAGGAAATAGTAGCTGTTTTCAATGGCGGTAATTTCCGGAAGAACGACGATGATTTTCTTGTCCGCCAGCAGAAAGGTATCCAGCGTGTTGAAGTGAGATCCGGCCCCGAGATCAAGCAGGATATAATCGGTGTCGAGCTTTCTGATATGTCGAAACAGCTTCAGTTTCTGGGTATACTTCATGTCGTCGGGCGCCAGGGAATGGATTGCCCCTATCAGCAGCCCCATATTCTCTATGCCGCTTTCAACAATCAGGTCGGTGAGAGGGATCTTTTTTTCCAGGAAATCGGTGAGGGATACCCTGGGCTTTGCCACGCCCAGGAAGGTGTGCAGATTCGCCCCGCCGAAATCTGCGTCGACGAGCACGATCTTTTTCCCCTGAAGTGCCAGGCAGTTTCCGATGCTGCTTATCAGGAAGCTTTTTCCCGTGCCTCCCTTGCCTCCGCCTACCGCCCAGA
>CAZEGG010000486.1:0-2120 GCA_964511755.1 uncultured Desulfobacteraceae bacterium
ATATTTTTATTGGTTTTAAAAGTTGCCATCACGGTCCGATGAGGCTGAGTCCAGTTCGGAAGCGAAATGTGTATCAGCACAGAGGAAAACCTTCAGCCAAGCCTCATGGATTGTCATAACGTCGGATAACCCATTCCTCTCGGTGAAAAAGCGCACCAGAATAACCCTTTTCACGATATCGAACTGTCCCCGACGGGGATTCCTGTATTGAATATGGCGGCCTGCCCCCATGCCTCCATTTCAGGGAGAAAAATTATGAAGGAATACGGTCACTATATCAACGGAGAATGGACAAAACCCGGGATCGGCCGGACCTTTGAATCGAAAGATCCCGCCACCGGTTCGGCTCTGGCTGAATTTGCAAAAGGAAGCGAAACAGACGTCTCCCGGGCAGTGGAAGCCGCTGAGAAGGCTTTTCCCGAGTGGAAGAGGTACCCCGCCCCAAAGCGCGGAGAAATTCTTCTCAGGGCCGCCTCCATCATGCGGGAAAGAAAAGATGCCTTGGGAGAACTCGTCACAAGAGAGATGGGCAAAGTAATTGCCGAGGGCAAAGGGGACGTTCAGGAAGCAATTGATTTTATTGAATATATATCCGGAGAAGGCCGCCGTTTATTTGGGGAAACCACTACCTCCGAACTCCCCGACAAATTCTGCATGACCATCAGGCAGCCCATCGGCGTCGTGGGCTGCATCACCCCCTGGAACTTTCCCACAGCAGTGCCCAGCTGGAAACTGGGAGCGGCCCTGATCTCGGGGAATACCATCGTTTTCAAGCCTGCGACGCTTACGCCGCTCTGCGCGGCCGCGCTGGTCGAAATTTTCGAAGAAGCCGGCCTTCCCCGGGGTGTGCTCAATCTTGTAACAGGTTCGGGACAAGAGGTGGGCAAGGCCATTGTCGAAAACCCCAGGATAAAGGCCCTTTCTTTTACCGGAGGGGTCGCAGCAGGCAGGGAGGTGTACGCGGCGGCCTCCAGAGGCCTGAAGCGGGTTGCACTCGAACTGGGCAGCAAGAATCCGCTCATTGTCATGGATGATGCGGACATCGATCTCGCTGTCGAGGGCATCCTTTTCGGGGCCTTCGGGACGGCGGGACAAAGGTGTACCGCCACAAGCCGGGTCATCATCCATGAACGCGTCTACGACGAAACCCTCCGGAAGCTGCTCAAGAGGACAGAGGCGCTTCGTGTCGGTCTCCCGCTGGATCCTTCCATCGATGTCGGACCAGTTTGCGGCCAGGACCAGGAGCGGAAGATCCTGAAATATATTGAGCTCGGCAAGGAGGAGGGCGCCAGGCCGCTCTGCGGCGGGCAGAAGATGACAGGCGGTTCTTTCGACGAAGGCTTCTTCATTGAGCCCACAATATTTGAGGCAACCCATGGAATGCGGATCACCAGGGAAGAGATTTTCGGCCCGGTGCTGTCGGTGATCAGGGCCGACGGCTACGAGCAGGCAGTGGAAATCGCCAATGACGTGGAATACGGCCTCTCTTCCGCCATTTATACACAAAATATCAGGACCGCCTACAGGGCTATCCATGACCTCGAAACAGGCGTCACGTACGTCAATGCACCCACCATCGGCGCTGAAGTCCACCTGCCCTTCGGGGGTGTAAAGAATACCGGAAACGGCGCCAGAGAAGCCGGCACAGCAGCCGTAGAGGAATTTACAGAAATCAAGGCCGTCTTCATCGACTACAGCGGAAGACTCCAGAAGGCGCAGATTCAGGAATAGGTCTCATGTCTTCTCCATACAACTCTTTAGATCATCCCGGGAGGGAATGAGGATGCCGAAAAAAAAGATCAATCTTCCGTATCACGTGGAGTACCTGTCCATACTTGACGAAAAAGGAAAACTGGATGAGAAGCTCGAGCCGGATATTTCCGAAGAACTCCTTCTGGAACTCCACCATGCCATGCTTCTGGGCCGGCGTTTCGACCAGCGTCTGTTAAACCTCCAACGACAGGGCCGCATTGGAACTTTTGCCCCCATAACGGGCCAGGAGGCAGCCCAGGTAGGGGCAGCAGCCGCACTGCAGCCTTCCGACTGGTTCGTTCCCTCCTTCCGGGAAATGGCGGCGGAACTCTGGCGGGGGAGAACAATGGAGAGCGTTATCCTGGCCT
>CAZEGG010000487.1:0-2102 GCA_964511755.1 uncultured Desulfobacteraceae bacterium
ACATTGGTCCTCATATAGGAATCCACCCATATGGAGCCTCCTCGGGTCAACATCAGTCCTGCATTTTCAGCCAATTCGGTGTTCGGTCTTCCGCCGATACCCACAATGACGATATCAGCGGGTAGGGAAGCGCCGTCGTCAAGAGCCACCGACTTTATACCATTTTCTCCGTTAATCGACATCGCGCGCCTGCCGGTATGAACCTGGACGCCCGCCTCAGTCAGCTCTTCCGTAACAGCGTCACAGAATTCATCGTCAAAGGCAAGATTGACGAGTTTGGGCATCATTTCCACGATGTGGACCTCGCAGTCAGAATTTCGCGCCAGTTCATCGGCGAATTCGGCGCCGATAAAACCGCCCCCCAGTATGAGCGCGTTTTTTGCACCTTTTGCTTTTTCTCTGAGGGCGGTCATGGCGGAAAGGCTCTTTTCGATCGCATACACCCCAGGCCGTTCGATTCCGGTTATGGGAGGCAAAACCGGCCTGCTGCCGGTAGCCAACACAAGGCGATCATAGAATACCTCTCTTCCCGAGCCGAGGGTGAGTTTGTTCCCTGCCGTGTCGAGTGACAGCGCCTTGTCCACGACGATCTCTACACCGGCGTTCTTAAGGGGTGTATCACCCATGATGTTCTGTGAAGGATCTGCCATTGTATGAATCATGTAGGGGATGGCACAGGGGATGACCCCATCTCCGATCTCCTTTATGATGCAAACAGATTTGTCCGGATACACGCTTTTTGCGGTCAGGGCCGTGATGATGCCTGCTGGTCCGCCGCCTACGACGACAACATCGTATCTCATAAGAAACCCTCCTTTATGATAAAAAGACTTCCAACATAAAACGTTGTCTCCTGCCATAGACAACGCAATACTCATGCCGAAGGCCATCGAAGGAGGGATTGGATTTTAAGTCATCGAAAGTTCTAGAATAATGATGTTCGGAACCTAGACTTCGCTCCCGCGGCTCGAGTTGAGAAGTGTCAGGTCCTTTTACAATTTGCAGCCCTGCTCTCAGCGTGTCAGAGAAGTCTGTTCTCGCTCCTATCCTGCCGCTAAAAGAGTCATAACTCTGAGAAATATAGAATAAAAATCGAACCGAAAGAGTTGTTTTTGCAGCCGTATCTCCGGGTATGACCGGCGTGGGCATCCCGTTCGCAGCTGTTAAAGTCGCGGCAATGCGACTTTACATCTCTTCGAAAATTGCATAGATGCAATCAATTTCTGCACTCTCCAAGCCCTCCTTTTGAATTAAGCAGCTGTTAACTTTATATTTCATTTCTTCACCACATACAGGCGCAACGATGGCACATACTTTGCTCTTCACTCAGGACGGAGGCTGATGAGCCATGGATGGGCAAGGTAAGGCAGCGGCAACAGGAGATCCATCTTGTCGCATGTGAAGAGGAAAATGAGGATGGAGACCCAGGGGAAAATATGGACCGGGCCATCCTAGAGAGTGCCGTAAAGGAGCCGGAGAAAATGTATGGGCATAAAAGAGGAACTGCCTTTATTGAAGGCAAGGGCTCAGGAGATCGAAGCACGCCTGGATCTACTAAGCCGGCGGATCAGTGAGCTTCAACATGAGCCGGAGACCATCCGGCATGTGGCCGTGATCGATGCGGCGAGGTGCCTTGGCTGCGGTGTATGCGAGACCGTCTGTCCGGTCGGAGCCATTTCAATCAAAAGCACCGCCCATGTCAATGCATCTCGCTGCACCGGCTGCGGTACATGCGCAGACGAATGCCCTGAAGGAGCCCTCGCGTTGCTGCCTTATCAAGCGGCCGATACCCTGGTATCCCGCAGGAATGTCACTACAGCCTGAAATGAAGGTCGCTTGAATGGGATTCCCTTGCCCAGTCAAAGGAGGAAAATGAGCAGTGGCCCGAATATCTCCTTTTGAGAAATATGCCGAGCAATACGAGAGGTGGTTCGAGAAAAACTGCCGGGTCTACGAAGCCGAATTGCGAGCCGTTAAAGCCATGATGCCAACAGTTGGAAGCGGCGTAGAAATCGGAGTAGGCACGGGCCGATTTGCGGGGCCACTTGGGATCAAGAATGGAGTAGAACCTTCAAAACGCATGAGGGATTTTGCTCGGAAGC
>CAZEGG010000488.1:0-2102 GCA_964511755.1 uncultured Desulfobacteraceae bacterium
GTATATAAACACATTGAGGATTCTTGTGGCTAAGTCAGTTCCGAATAAGGCACACTTGGTCCTGGCAAAATGGGAAAAGGAGGATCTTCTGTTCGATAAATTTCTTATTGCCACACAGAACGTTGATGGCCTGCATGGGTTTGCAGGAAATAATAGGTTAACAGAGCTCCATGGAAATATTTGGGAGTTTGCAAGGCCCAAAAAGGTTAATTACGCCGAAGATAAAAAGTTTTCTGAAGAAATGCAAGCTTATCTTTCAGGAAAAAATAGAGATTTGCTGCGTAGAAAGTGGAGTCGTGAGAATAATCAGATTGTATGGGAAAACAAAGAGGTCCCATTTGTATCGATGCCTCCTTGCCCCGATGATCCTGAAGTGCGTCCTAATGTGTTACTGTTTGACGAAGGTTATGGTGACCGGTTGCTCTGGGTGGAGCATTTTATAAAAAATGGATGTGATTTACTAATTGTCGTTGGATGCTCGGGAAGCGTTTATATTGTTGAACGTATTTTAAAAGATATCCACTATTACAACCCGGCCTGTAAGATAATCAATATAAACCCTTATCAGGATTGTGTGAACACAGATCATATATACCTGAAATATACTGCGGTCGAAGCTTTCGAAATTCTCGATAGATTGATCGCTCCCAATTGAAGTTGTTCAGGATAGAGTTAAATTATATCGAAGATCCAGGTAGTGTATAGTGTTTTGTGTAAAATTGAAAATGCTCGAAAAAAAGGCGCTTTTCCTTTATAAGGGTGTCGACCACAACATCCACAAAGAAAGGAGAAGCGCCAATGAAGATGGAAATTACTGTAACAGAAGCACTGGAACTTATCAATGAAATACGCAAACAACCCAATGATCTTTTTGAAATGATACGTGCTGATGTCAAAAAAAGCGTGGGGCAGTATATGTCCGAGCTTATGGATACGGAACTGACTGATTTTCTGGGAAGAAAGCGTTATGAGCGAATAGAGGGCAACTGCAATCATCGAAACGGCTCCTATGCTCGTAAATACACGTTAAAAGGCATTGGCGAGGTTTCCGTACGTGTTCCCAGAGATCGTAACGGGGATTTCGAAACGAAAGTAATCCCTCGAAGCAAGCAGTACGAGGATGCTTTACGAGAGGATATTTGCGTCATGTTTCTCAGCGGAGTCAGCACCCGTACTTTGTCTTTGATTTCCGAAAAACTCATTGGACGTAAGATCTGTGCAACTGAGGTGAGCAATGCCAGTAGGCAATTGACTGAAGCAGTAGAGGCCTGGAGGCAGCGAGACCTGTCCGTAGAGCCTATCAAATATATGTATATCGACGGCACTCTTTTTTCGATGCGTATAGACGGTTCAATAGAGAAGGTTCCTGTTCTTGTGTCCATAGGGGTCACAGAATTGGGGCATCGGACAGTTCTCGGGTTGCAGTCTGGGGATAAGGAATCAGCTACCAACTGGCGGGAGATGTTCAAGGATCTTAAAAGACGGGGACTGGATGGCAGTCGAGTCCAGCTTGGAATCATGGATGGCTTACCGGGCCTTGAACGGGTTTTTAAAGAGGAATTTCCCAAGGCAAAAGTGCAGCGCTGCCAGGTACACGTGGCGCGTAACGTCTTGGCAAAGGTTCCCAAGAAATTGAAAAAGGATGTTGCTGACAAGGTTCGATCCATTTTTTATGCCTCTTCAAAACCTAAGGCTATTGAGTTCTTTGAATCTTTTAGAGCCGATATGGAAAATGATCTCCCATCAGCGGTAAGATGCCTGGAAAACTCACTAAACTCGTGTTTGACATATTTGCAGTTCCCCCAAGAGGAATGGGTTTGTCTGCGAACAACCAACGTCATAGAACGCATCAATAAAGAATTTAAAAGAAGAACAAAACCTATGGAGATCCTTGCAGGGGAGCGTTCCTGCTATACCTTGCTTGCTTTTGTTTGTTTAAAAATGGAACTTAACTGGAGATCGAAGCCCATAGGAAAAGTCGCTGGAAACCTGCCTTTTATTAAGGAAATGGCAGAGAATAATTTCACACAAAATTGTTGACAGTACCGTAAGCGTTCAATGTAAATCTGATGTGTTGTTTATGAAACGACAGGGAAAACGGG
>CAZEGG010000489.1:0-2072 GCA_964511755.1 uncultured Desulfobacteraceae bacterium
CCGGTGCATTTGTATGCGGCGAGGAAACCGCCCTCATGCATTCCATTGAAGGCAAGCGAGGGATGCCGCGTCCCAGGCCGCCGTTTCCTGCGCACCAGGGGCTGTGGAAAAAACCGAGTGTCCTCAATAACGTTGAGACCCTTGCAAACGTGCCGCAGATTATTCTCAACGGCGGTGATTGGTATGCCGGCGTCGGAACCGAGGGGAGCAAAGGAACGAAGGTCTTCGCCCTGAGCGGGGCGGTCAATAATATCGGCCTCGTGGAGGTTCCCATGGGCACCACGCTGCGGGAAATCATCTACGAGATAGGCGGCGGCATACCCGGAAACAAGAAGTTCAAGGCCGTCCAATTGGGCGGACCGTCAGGAGGGTGTATCCCCGCTCACCTTCTGGACACCCCGACGGACTATGAAGCGATCACCAAGGTGGGTGCCATTATGGGTTCCGGCGGGATGATCGTCATGGACGAAACCACCTGCATGGTGGACATGGCCAGGTTTTTTCTTGATTTCTGCCAGGAAGAATCCTGCGGGAAATGCACTCCTTGTCGCGAAGGGACGAAGCGGATGCTGGAAATCCTCAACAGGATTACCGAAGGAAGAGGGGAGATGAGCGACCTGGACGAGCTGGAAGAGCTGGCAGTCTTCGTGAAGGATTCTTCCCTGTGCGGGCTTGGCCAGACAGCCCCCAATCCTGTTCTTGCCACGCTCCGCTATTTCCGGGAAGAATATGAGGACCACATCCTCGAAAAGCACTGCGCTGCTGGTATCTGCGCTGATCTTTTCCGGGCAAAATGCATCAATGCCTGTCCGGTTGGACAGCAGGTACCCGGCTACATGTCCCTTGTAGCCGAAGGACGATATGACGACGCGATTTCGCTTATTTATCAGGACAACCCTCTCCCCGGCATCTGCGGCAGGGTCTGCACCCATCCCTGTACCGAAGTATGCCTGAGAGGTCAGACCGACGAGCCCATGGCCATACCACAGATCAAGCGCTTCGCAGCAGATATGGCACGAAAAAAGGGGTTCAGCATCACCGTCAACAAGGCCGCACCCAAGGGCCAAAAGGTGGCCGTCATCGGCGGCGGTCCGGGTGGATTGGCGGCCGCTTATCATCTCGTACTCCTGGGCTACGAGCCCACCATTTTCGAGGAACTTCCCGGACTCGGCGGCATGCTGCGGTACGGCATTCCGGCGTACCGTCTGCCGAGAGATATTCTTGACCAGGAGATCCGGTTTATTCTTGATGCCGGCGTCCATGCGAAGACCGGCCAAAGGGTAGGGAGGGATATTTCTCTGGAACAGGTGATGGAGGACTTTGATGCCGTTTTTGTGGCCGTTGGGGCGCACAAGAGCCTTCCCACACGGATACCGGGTGAAGACCTCCCCGGCGTCAGAGGGGGGGCTGAATTCCTGAGGGAGGTGGAACTCGGCGCCGCCCCGGAAGTGGGAGCAAGGGTGGCAGTAATCGGAGGAGGAAATGTTGCCGTTGATGTCGCCCGGACCTGCAGAAGAATGGGAGCTGAGGTGACGATCCTCTATCGCCGGGAGAGAAAGGACATGCCCGCATATGAAGAGGAGATAGAAGATGCCCTGGAGGAGGGAATCGAACTGAAGGTCCTGGTCGCGCCGAAGTCTATCAGCAAGAAAAACGGCCGGCTGGTGTTTGAACTCGATGAGTGTGAGCTGAGAGAGTTCGATGCCAGCGGCAGGCGAAGACCGATTCCCAAGGAGGGATGTGTCCTGGCGGAAGAGTACGACACCATCTTCGCCGCGATCGGTCAGCGGCCTGATTTGAGTTTTTCCCAATCCGTGGAAAGCCGGCGAAGCACAATCGTGACCGACCGAAGAACACTGAAAACAAACCTGCCCGGAGTTTTTGCCGGCGGAGACGTCGTTACCGGCCCTGCACGGGTGGTGGATGCCCTGGCCGCGGGCAGGCGGGCCGCGGTGGAGATTGACAAGTACCTTGCAGAAATACGGGGAGAAGAAGCGGAAGAGGAGCGGAGAGAAAGGATTTCCATTACCATGGAGGTTCCTGAAGAGGTTATCAAGCAGTCCATGGCGGTG
>CAZEGG010000490.1:0-2056 GCA_964511755.1 uncultured Desulfobacteraceae bacterium
CACAAGTGATCCCGCAGATTGACGATGAGATTGTGAAAAATAGCCATTTATGGATAGAAACTAATTAATTATTTGATCTTTTTATACAAATCATTAGCGAGTTTGATATGCTGCTGAATGATGGCTTCCGCCTGATCTCCCACTTTGGCCTCCGCCTGCTTGGCCGCAGCCAGGGCCTCGTTAACCCATTCGTCGCCGATCTTCTTCCGGATAAATTCCAGTCCGGCAGGTTGGGCGATTTTCCTGAATTGGGCCAGTTCATCCTGCGTTGGTTTGTAAATATTCATGCCGTGCGCGCGCAGTTTGACTTCACACTCCCTGTTTGCCTGTTGGCTGAACCCATCGTGAACATGGGCGAGGAGAAGTGACTCTTCGGTGATGATCTTTTGCTGTTCGGGTGTCAATTTGGTGGTGAACCACTTGTTGTTTGCCATGATAAAAAGGGGATTGTAGAGGTGCCCGTCCAGAATCATCTGGTTCTGGACCTCGTAAAACTTCATATCATGAATCAGCACACTGGGACATTCCATTCCGTCAACAACACCCTGCTGCAGCGCCATGTAGAGCTCACCGAAAGGGATCGGGGTAGGATCGGCACCCAGGGCCCTTACCATGGCCATGTGGGCGGGGTTCTGCATGGTCCTTATCTTCAACCCCTTCATGTCCGCAGGAGTCCTGATGGGCCGCTTATTGTTGGTGAAATGGCGGTACCCGTTTTCGGTTATGCCCAGGCAACGAACTCCGGTCTTCTTGAGAAAGCTGCTTTCAAATTTTTTCCCGAATTCGCTTTCAAAAAATTCCCAGGCCGCCGGGGCGCTGCTAAACATGTAAGGAATATCAAAAACCATGACAGGAGGAAAAAAGCCCGGAATCGGTCCCGAAGAGACGAAAATCATCTCGATACTTCCCATGCGAGCGCCTTCCATCATCTCCCGTTCATCCCCCAGTTTTCTGGCGTGATAGGGTTGGACTTCTATAGCCCCATGGGTCCTTTTTTCCACATTATGCTTGAATATGGCTATGGCCTTAACTGACCGGTTATCCGGATTATCCGGGCCGGCGTTTGCCAACTTTATGACCACTTTGGCGGATGCACTAGACACAAGCAGAAACAGGGTCAGAATCATACCGAGAATCAGGACACACCTCTTCATTTTTTCCTCCTCTTGTTTTTTGTGTTTGTGGTTGAATCAGAGTCTCACGAACAACGTCAACATAAATCAGGTATATTTCGTGAAGAAGCCGTTTCAGACAGGACGTTTCGACGGCCTGATATCTCTCTATTGCTGAAAGATGTTGATACCATTCCACCCGTATCATGTCAAACAATTACTTGGTTCCCAAATCCACCGTCTAATTTTCGCATCATGAGTTTCACCGGGTGATTTGGTGAAATTCCTGATCATCAGCAAGGTATCAGATGCAAGGCGCCAAGGAGCGACGACTGAGTCGTATAAACAATACGACGCAAGGAGAAGCGAGCGAAAGCAACGCCGCAGATGATGCCTTGATGGTGGATCAGGGTGATTTCCTGCTGCCGGAGGAGCAGAGACGGAAGAGGGACCTTCATGGGTGCAGAGAAAGTCGCAGTCGCACTGTTATTATGCGGATTGTAAGACGGCATAGTTAGGATAGCGTATAGGATTGAGGGTGGGTAAAATGCGAATCTTTTTCTTTTGCCGGCCCTGAGCGGCAAAGGAAAAGGCAGTTGACTTTGCGCTCTCTGGAACTGGAGCAAAGCCCCGTGAACGGGACAAGCGAGCGGTGGAATACCTACAAAAATGACGTCATCCAATTCATGGACACAATTATTAAAAGATGTCTTACTTACGGGAAAGCCAGAGATTTCAATATGCTCGAACCGGAAAGAAACCGCTTGAGCTTTCAGCCGGAAGCAGCTATGAAATAACTCGTTTCCATCCAGAAATGGCTATTTTTCACAATCTCATTTCTGGACTGGAAACCCGCTAGTGCCCAAATTCCATTTGTGGATGGGCACTAACTCAGCTTCTTTCCGTCGATGCGTTTGGCCAGGTGCCTGCGGCATGATCCATGT
>CAZEGG010000491.1:0-2053 GCA_964511755.1 uncultured Desulfobacteraceae bacterium
GGCGTCGCTGCGTCATATGGAAAAGGTGCGGGGTGAACTGAGAAACGGCAAGCGGCTGGTCCGGCTCTGGGATTAATGCCTCTTGGCTAAGGACATTTTCCGGGGAGGATAGAAAAGCGAGGAGGATCAAGATGCCGATATACGAATATCGATGCGAAGCCTGCGGGGCCGTATCGGAATATCTGGTAGGCCTGGGAGATGATGAAAGGGTCCTGTGCAAAGTGTGCGGCGCATCCGGGATGAACGGGATACTCTCCGCTTCCTCGTTTACGTCGCAGTCGCCCAGGCGAATGCCCGGCCGAACCTGTTGCGGCCGCGAGGAACGCTGTGAGACTCCTCCCTGCTCCGATGGAGGAGGTTGCAGAGGAGAGCGGTGACGAAGTCCCACTGCTTCGCAGCGGGTTCCCGGAAGCCTTGATCTTGCAAAAAAAATCTCATTTCTGGATTGGTAACTCACTCGTGCCCAACTTCTATTTGTGGATGGATGGGCAGCTAAGATCTGTTTGGTGATCCTCTTGGAACACAGAGAGAGCTGTGGTCAAATCTCCGTGGCACGACGCGAATCTTCTGGATTGGATGGTCTTCACAGGCAGCGCTCGCTCCTAGGGCATCCTGTCTCTCGTCATGGTGAGTCTTTTTACGCCCTTGATTTGCCTGAAGTTCGCGCCCTGACTCACACAGCGTAAGGCAAGGTCCGGATCAATGACTCTTGTTCCCGAGACGGCGTCCACACCGTAATCGAACAGAATGGAAGAAAGGGGAACGGTATCGCCCAGGATGACCACATAAGCCTTTGGGTTGCACAGCCCGAGCAAATGTTCAAAGGTGTGGGTAGTCAGGGAGGTCCCTGTAATGGCCACCACTTCCGCCTGCGGGATAAACTCATCTGCGTCTCTCTCGAGAAAATCGCCCTCCTTAGGATTTTTCTCTATCACCCATAAGATTTTCGCCTTTTCTCTTACTCTGGGTACAAAAGGAAAATGTCCCACAATAGCTACCTTCTTGCTCTCTCCTTCCTGCAAAATCAGGTCTGCAGCGTTCATCTCAACACATACATCGAAATTTGTGTCGACAAGGGAGTTTATGGTGGCCATTCCAATTGCAGCTTCGAGAATGCTCTCCGAGTAAACCAATCGGGCAAGCTCATGCGAGGTCCAATTCATAAGGCCTCCCGGCTCTCTTACGAGAGGACCCTCTTGACGGAGGGCGTCTCTGGGCAGCGTCGCCGCCAGGCCGCAGTAACGGGTTAGCACGCCGGTATGGAAAACCCCCTGGCGAACATCCCTAACGGCAACCTCGAAATCGAGAACAGAAAATATATCATCCAATATTTTCATTTTTCCTCGGCAATCTGGATCTACTGTGAGATGGGATCGGTGCCGCCGAGAGTTTTTCCGACGGCGTTTTTGTTTAGCATGTTTCAAATACTGTGCCGCCTATTACCCGAAGGTCCCTTTGATCGGGCCCGACAGACAGGGGAAGGTCATAACTCTGAGAAATATAGAATAAAAAAAGAACTGAAAGAATTGTATTTGCAGCCGCATCTCCGCGTATGACTTGTGTGAGAGCTCCGCTGGCAGCTGTGAAGGTCGCGCTCATGCAACTTTACATTGCTGCCGAAATTGCATGGATGCAATCTATTTCTGCAGCCCTCAAGCCCTCCCTTTGAATTAACTAACTGTTGACTTTATTTCAGAAGCGATATCGCGATGTTATGAGGCATTCGGAACAGGTCTTTTCAGTGGGATGTCCCACTTTTTCATGTACTTCCAGATTGCAGTTCGGCTCAGGCCCAAACGCCTGCCCACCTCGGCCTTGTTCCAATCGCAGTCATTCAGGATCTCGACCAACATTTCAGGGGAGAGTTTCCGATTTGAGAATAATTTCGCTTTGGCCAGAGGGGAGGGCTTCTCAGAGCTGGTTCGATAGGCCAGTTGCCGTATCTCAACCGGCAGGTCGAAAACATCGATGTATTCTCCGGAGCAAAGGACAAAGGCATGCTCGATTGCATTTTCCAGTTCCCGCACATTGCCGAACCATGGATACTCCATGA
>CAZEGG010000492.1:0-2053 GCA_964511755.1 uncultured Desulfobacteraceae bacterium
GTCCGTGGCTAATAAATTTCCATGGATCTCAACGCTATAACATACAAGGTAAACGGTGCCGTCTTCGAGGTTAATCGGATTCTCGGCCCAGGCTTCCTGGAAAAGGTATATGAGAATGCCCTTTTGATTGAACTGCGGGTGAGGGGCCTCAAAGCGGAAAGCCAAATTCCCATTAAGGTCGCTTATAAGGGCCTAGAAGTGGGAGAATATTTTGCAGATATACTTGTTGAAGATGAGCTTATTCTGGAACTCAAGTCAGTTCAATCCCTTGAAAAGATACATGAGGCACAACTCCTAAATTATCTTAAGGCAACTGGAAAGAAAATAGGTCTTCTTATCAACTTCACACATCCAAAAGCAGTGATAAAACGATTCATTCTTTGATAGGGTCAGGCAAACTCCTTTTCCTCTGCCACTGTCGGCAGGGGAAAAGTCTGTGTCAGTCTGTGTGAGTCAGTGGCTAACCAGGAAAAAAAGATACTAGTCCACCACTTCCTTGAGGAAAGTGCGCGGCGCTGCCCGGATAAGGTTGCGCTGATTCACGGCGACATACGAGCGACGTACAGGGAACTCAACAATCGTGCCAATCAATTTTGTCATTGGCTGATCGATCAGGGCGTCCCCGGAGGTGAGCGCGTCGTGCTTCTCCTGGAGAACAGCCTGGAATATGTGGTCAGCTACTACGGCGCGCTCAAGGCCGGCACGATCGTTGCTCCACTCAGCAAAGATATCAAGTCCGACGGCCTCAGACTTCTCCTGGCAGAGCTCGAACCCAGAGTGCTTGTGTCATCGGCGAGATTTGAAAGAATGCTCCTTTCCGCAGACTTGCCCCTTTTCAAAATAGATGCCCTGGTCCTCAATGGTCCCAAGCTGGATTGGTCTTCAGCCCCGTTTTCAGTACATTCCTGGGACGATGTCGGTCAAACCCGCGATTCGGAGATTCGGCAAGTATCTATTAGTGATTCAGAATTAGCCTCAATAATCTATACCTCCGGTTCCACCGGAAGACCCAAAGGGGCTATGCTCACCCACAGGAATGTCGTTTCAAATACCTGGGCAATTTGTGAAAGTCTTCGACTCACCGAGAGCGATGTTCAGATGGTGGTGCTTCCCTTTTTCTACGTTATGGGAAAATCTCTTTTAAATACGCATATGGCTGTTGGGGGGACGGTCGTTTTGAATAATAAATTTGCGTACCCCGCAACAGTATTGAAGGAGATGGTTGAGGAACACGTTACAGGTTTTTCCGGTGTTCCTTCGACTTATGCGTACCTTCTCCACCGTTCTCCTCTGGCAAAGTACCGGGACAAGCTCGAATCCCTTAGGTACTGCTCCCAGGCCGGTGGACACATGTCCAGGTGGATCAAGCGGGAACTGCGAGAGGTGCTTCCCGATCATTGTGAGATTTTCGTCATGTACGGCACAACAGAGGCTTCCGCGCGTCTGACCTGTCTGGAGCCAGGGTGCTTTAAAGACAAGATGGACTCCGTGGGAAAACCCATTTCCGGTGTTACCCTAAGGATTCTGAATGAAGATGGCCGGAAGGTTCAGAGAGGGCAGACCGGGCAACTTGTGGCGTCAGGTCCCAACATCATGCAGGGATACTGGAAGGATCCGGCAGCTACATCTGAGGTTTTGGATCAGGATGGGTACAACACCGGAGACCTGGCGTATCAGGATGACGAAGGATTCTATTATGTGGTGGGAAGAAAGGACGATCTGATCAAGGTAGGGGGGCACCGGATCAATCCACAGGAGATCGAAGATGTGCTGATGGGGACGGGCCTCCTCCTGGAAACAGCGGTCTTCGGGATTCCGGACAGGCTTCTGGAGAACCGGCTGCTTGCTCTGAGCTGCCCGAAAAATGGGGACTGCCAGGAAGCGGACATTATGCGTATCTGCGCTGAAAAACTTCCCCGGTATAAACTGCCCGGCGAGATCAAACTGGTTCGGGCTTTGCCCAAGAACAGCAGCGGTAAGATCGACAGGAAGGGATGTCTGGAACTGATTGGGCAGGAGGCGAAACAGCTAGGAGGCTAGAAAGCTGGGAGGC
>CAZEGG010000493.1:0-2029 GCA_964511755.1 uncultured Desulfobacteraceae bacterium
ATCAAGATCGTGGACCTGGAGACCGGCCGCCAGGAGCTGCCTGACGGGGAGGATGGGGAGATCGCCGCGTGCGGCCCCCAGATCATGCTCGGCTACTGGAACAAACCCGAGGCCAACGAGGAAGTTTTCCGGGAGATCGACGGAAAGAGATTCCTGTTGACGGGCGATATCGGCCATTTCGACGAGGAGGGGTTCCTGGTCATCACCGACCGGAAGAAAGATCTCATCCTGGTGGGCGGGTTTAATGCCTATCCCAAGGAGATAGAGGAGGTCCTTTACACCCATCCGAAAGTGGCCCTTGCCGCCGTGGTCGGCGTGCCCGATGAGAAGTCGGGCGAGGCGGTAAAGGCGTTCATCCAGCTCAAGCCCGGAGAAAATGCCACGGAGGAGGAGATCATCTCATTCTGCAAGGACAAGATGGCCGGGTATAAGCGACCGAGAGAGATAGAATTCCGCGATGAACTCCCCACATCGGTGGTGGGGAAGGTCTTGCGCAGGGTGCTCAGGGACGAGGAAATGGCCAGGCGCAAGACGTCATGAGCGGGAAGACAGCCAATTTCCTCCCGTGGCCGCCGCTCGTGAAAGGGACGCTTCTGAGGCGATACAAACGGTTTATCGCCGATGTGAGACTCCAAAACGGCCACGTGGCGGTTGCCCACTGCCCCAATTCAGGCAGCATGGAGGCCTGCTCCGAGCCCGGCCGTCCCGTGTATCTCTCCCGTCATCACGACAATCCCAAACGACGGCTCAAATATACGTGGGAGATCATAGACATGCCCCGCAGTCTGGTGGGAGTGAATACCCTGGTTCCCAACAGGCTGGTGAAAATGGCCGTCCGGGAGGACGTGGTCCCGGAGTTGACCGGGTACGAAACGATCCGGTCTGAAGTGAAATACGGTGTGCACTCCCGCGTCGATCTCCTGCTGGAGAGAAACGGGAACCATTGCTTCGTAGAAGTCAAGAACTGCACGCTGGTCACCGCAGGGACAGCCTATTTTCCCGACGCCGTCACAGCGCGGGGACTGAAGCACCTGGTGGAACTCCAGGAGCAGGTCCGGCGCGGACACCGGGCTGTCATGTTCTACCTCGTCCAGCGCATGGATGCAGAAACATTCAGACCCGCCGATCACATCGACCCTGATTATGGGAGGGAACTTCGAAAGGCGGTGAAAAATGGGGTGGAAATCCTGGTCTACGACGTGAAGATCGACCTCGAAGGAATCAGGCTGAACCGGCAGCTTCCTCACCTCATGTGATAGGAGAAAGAAGATCGTGCCCCATGTTGTTTGAGAGACACCAGACCGCTAAGAACATATTGAAACGCTACCACCTGGACGAGCGCATCCTGACACTCCTCGTTGCCGCCCTCATCGGCGCCCTGAGCGGGTATGGCGCCGTGCTCTTCCGGCTCATGATAAAGGTGGCCCAGTATGTCTTTTACCGGAACACAAATGACATCCTGACGTTCGCCCACACACTCCCTCTGTATGTAATCATCGGGATTCCTTCTCTCGGGGGTCTGCTGGTCGGGATTATCGTGAGATTCGGGGCAAGTGAAGCCAAGGGACACGGGGTCCCCGAGGTCATGGAGGCAGTAGCCCTGCGCAGCGGCAGGATCCGGAAGCGGGTTGCTGCGGCCAAGATCATGGCCTCCGCTATCTGCATCGGATCAGGCGGCTCTGTGGGAAGGGAAGGTCCCATAGTGCAGATCGGATCTTCCCTCGCCTCAACCGTTTCCCAGCTGTTCAACGTCTCCCGCATGAAGCAGAGAACCATGGTGGGGTGCGGCGCAGCAGCGGGGATAGCAGCAACCTTCAACGCTCCCATCGCAGGAGTCCTGTTTGCCTTGGAAATCCTGCTCGGCGATTTCGGTATAGGCGCTTTTTCTCCGGTGGTCCTTTCTTCCGTCACCGCGACAACCATTTCCCGGCATTACTTCGGGGACTTTCCCGCATTCACCATACCTACCTATCACCTCGAGACCCTGTGGGAATTCGCCATATACCCGTTTCTCGGGCTCTTTGCCGGG
>CAZEGG010000494.1:0-2007 GCA_964511755.1 uncultured Desulfobacteraceae bacterium
GGGAGGAGACTCACGGCATAACTGATGCCACGTCACCGGAAACAGCGTGTTCGAACGCCTTGAAGTTCTTCTTGAAGTCTGCGGCAAGCTTGGCGGCCCGCTTGTCATAGTCGTTGGAATCCCGGGCTGCTGTCCGCGGGTTGAGAATTCTGGAAGGTACCCCTTCACAACTCTTCGGTACGACGAAACCGAACAATGGGTCCCGTTCATATTCCGCCCGAGCCATACGGCCGCCCAGAATCTCCCGGATGATCGCCCTGGAATGGGCAATGCTGATGCGCTCCGCTTGCCCGTACGGTTCACCCGACCAACCCGTATTGACAAGCCAGCACTGGACATTATGGGTCTCTATCTTTTTCCGGAAAAGGTCTGCGTACACGGTAGGCGGCAGCGCCATGAAAGGCGCGCCGAAGCAGGCGCTGAACGTGGACTGCGGCTCTCTGACGCCCTCCTCGGTTCCGGCCACCTTGGCCGTGTATCCGCTCAGGAAGTGATAGACCGCCTGCTCCACGGTCAGCCTGGCAACCGGCGGCATGACGCCGAACGCGTCACAGGTGAGCATGATGACATTGTCGGGATGCATGCCTGTACCATCGCGCCGGGCGCTGGGGATGTGGGAAATGGGATACGCAGCACGGGTATTTTCAGTGAGTGCATCATCGTTCAGGTCTATGCGCCTGGAGTTCTGATTCAGTGTCACATTTTCGAGGATCGTGCCGAACCTCCGAGTGCACTCATAGATCTCCGGCTCTGCCTTTTTGGAAAGCCGGATCACCTTGGCGTAACACCCTCCTTCAAAATTGAACACGCCCCTGTCGCTCCAGCCGTGTTCATCATCGCCGATGAGACGACGCTCAGGATCTGCGGAAAGGGTGGTCTTTCCGGTCCCTGAAAGACCGAAGAATATTGCCGAGTCTTCCCCCTTGCCCGTGTTCGCCGAACAGTGCATGGAAAGGACTGATTCCTGCGGATAGACGTAATTGAGCATGGTGAAGACGGATTTCTTGATTTCGCCGGCATAGTCGGTTCCGCCTATCAGAACAAGCTGTTTGCCCAGGTGGATGAGAATAAACGCCTCGGAGTTGGTTCCGTCCACCTCGGGCACGGCATTGAAGCGGGGAACATCGATGACGGTAAATTCCGGACGGTGTTTTTCAGCCTCCTCCGGCTTCCTGATCTGGATAAACATGTTCCTCGCGAACATGCTGTGCCAGGCACGTTCGGTAATGACCCTGATGGGTATCCGGTACCCCGGATCAGCACCGGCATAACAGTCCTGAACAAACACATCCTTGTTCTGCAGGTAGGCCTGGAGCCGGTAAAAAAGGCTGGTGAAGCGGGCCTCATCGATTCCCTTGTTCACCGTACCCCACCATATTTTGTCAAGACTGGTCTTCTCCTTGACGATGAAGCGGTCATCCGGAGAGCGCCCCGTGTGGTGCCCGGTCCTCACCACGACCGGGCCGAGGTGCGAGATATTGCCTTCGCGCCGGCGCATGATTTCTTCGTAGAGCATGGGGGTGGGTGCATTCCAGTAAAGGGATGCCAGGTTCCTGAACCCCATTTCTTCCATTTCACGTCTCACGTTCTTGTAATTAAACACGACTTTCCTCTCCTTAGAACGGCAGCTTGAGGCCGCCTTTTCCACTGATGCTTTTCAAATTTCCGAGAAGGCCGTTGCCCAGGTTCAGGCGCCCGGCCAGTTCCTCGCCGATTGCGTTGAGCCCGCCCATATCTTTGCCTGTGGCCTGGAGCGGGCCTCCCACCTTGGCCATCACGCCCTCTTTCAGCTTTTTCTCGAAACCGGCGGCCTGGTCGCTCACCGCGCGTCCCGCAGCCTTGGCAAAAGCCTTGTCCAGATCGGAAGTGAGGTCAATGGTATAATCCGTTAAGGTCCCTTGAATGTCCGCCTTTACATGAAACCGGGAAATGGCCGCCAGGGATGAAAGAAGGGCTGCTTTTATGGGGCTTTCCGTTCCGGCGGAACCGCCGCTGAGCTTGACGGAG
>CAZEGG010000495.1:0-1992 GCA_964511755.1 uncultured Desulfobacteraceae bacterium
AATATCTGGAGGGGCTGAGAATCAAGTTGAAAATAGACTGGGGCGCAAAGAGGAGCGAGGAGATGATCATACGGAACATCAATGATAAGGAAGTCTGTGATACAACTTATATTGCCCATGGAGGCGCCGTTGCCCGGATGGTTCTGGACAGGAGAACCTTGCAGGAGCTCGGTTTCCTTGCCATCGCCACGCTGGAGCCGGGCAAGGAAATTGAGCCTCATGTGGATCCCATGGAGGAGATCTATTTCATTGCCGGTGGATCAGGCGAGATGCGCGTGGATGACGAAAAGAGGCCGGTCGGCCCGGGAGACGCAGTCTGGGTCCCTGCGGGATCTGAACACGCCCTCCTCAATGATGGAGAAGAAGAGTGCACCATTCTGGTGGTGGCCTCTCCCGCCTGGTAGAAATCGGTGTTAAAGGTATTGATTATACGCCCGGGCGCCCTGGGAGACACACTGATGCTTCTGCCGGCCCTGAGAGCCCTGGAAAAGGAGGCACGGGTCACGGTCGCCGCCCGCGAGCCGGGTCTCACATTTCTGAGACGGGCAGGTGCGGAAGGCGCCGATATGGAAGGAACGGGCTGGTACCGGCTGTTCCAGGAGAAGCCCGACTTCCGTCAACAGCTTCCCGTGCCCCCACAGGATCTGGTTGCGGTCTATCTTGCTGATACGGACGGGAGAATCGGCAGAAACCTGAAGGGCTATTTTTCCGGCGCCGCCGTTCACATCCTGGCGGCGTATCCCGCTGCGGAGGACAAAATACATGCGGCGCGCTATGTGTGCGAAACCCTCGCCGGAATTGGACTGCCGATTGATCCTGCGCGCGCCATGGAGCAGGCCGGAAACGGGGTTTTCTTTGAGAGAGGCCGCAACACCGTGCCGGAGAAGAGGATAGTTGTCCACCCCGGGTCCGGGTCATCCCGCAAGAATCTTCCTCTCGAGTTCTGGACGGTCTTTCTCCACAGGATAACGCAGGAACCGGCTCTTGAGGATCACAAGAAGGTTGTCTTGCTGGGGCCTGCTGAAGAGGGCATGCGGGACTTTTTCGGCAAATGGGCTTCCCGATCGGGGGAAATGGTTTTCTGCCCCCGGCATGACGAGCTTGTTTCCCTGTTGGAACGGGCAGGGCTGTACGCCGGTCATGACAGCGGCATTACCCACCTGGCCGCCATGCTGGGAACGCCGACTGCAGCGGTTTTTCGAGAAAACACACTCCCCCTCTGGCAGCCGCTGGGCCCATACACCCGGACAATCCGCTCTCTGAAGGCGGATGAGGCGTGCCTGGAACGCCTTCTGGAGGCAGCAAGAAGCCTGCTGTTCCCGGTGAAGAATCCAGGAGTCAGAATATAGAACCCAGAATAAAGTCTCGACTTATCGCCGGACCAATAGTATGAAACTGTCCAGCGAAGCGACTTCAAAATTCTTCTGGATCCTGAATTCTCTGGATCGTTACTTCTTGGCAGCCCTTTCCCTGGGGAAGCCCGAAGCCGGGCCCTCTGGACCCGAACCTTACAACATGATCGGCATATCAAGGAGCATGGAGAAAAAGTGAAAGGCATGGAACTGCATTTTACCAGGACCAACGGTCCTGCGGATGAAGCGATCGAAGATCTCATCGCCGTTGCGGGCGGTATCCGTCATCGCGACATGGTGCGAGAGATGATCCTGGCCGCGCTGAAGGCAGGCCAGGAGAGCCCAGATCGGGCTGATTTGAAACTCATGAACTCCACCTTGAAGGAAATGCGTTTCACAACCAAGATCTTCGGCCCGTACAAACAGGTCAAGAAGATCGCCGTGTTCGGGTCAGCCAGGACAAAGCCGGGAGAGCCGGTTTACGAGATGGCCCGCCTGCTCGGTGAGCGCTTGTCGGAGGCTGGTTTCATGGTCATCACGGGAGCAGGACCCGGGATCATGCAGGCGGTCAATGAAGGCGCCGGACCTGAACACTCATTCGGCGTGAACATCCGCCTTCCCTTCGAACAGAAGGCCAACC
>CAZEGG010000496.1:0-1974 GCA_964511755.1 uncultured Desulfobacteraceae bacterium
TTCCTGAATCAATCCCGCCGATCAACGCCAGGTCAGGCCCGAACGTGCGGCGGAGCGTCTGATATTCCATTCCTGCGTTCATGATATTGCTGATCCAGAGACCGTTGATTCCGGCCTCGATCAAAGGAGGCAGAAGCGGGGCAAGGTTTCCTCCGGTCGTGGTGAGAATGCGAAGCGGGACCTGGTACTCCTCCAGGAGATGCAGAATCTTCCTGTACCCGGGCATCGCGAACCGCTCGAACATGGCAGGAGATATGACCGGCCCCCTGTTGGAGGCAATGGGTTCATAAAGAGCGGCATAATCAACCGGCACCTTTGACAGCACGCGTTTCAGGCAGACGCAGCAAAAATCGGTTGTCTTCTCCAGCAAATTCTCAACCCGCCCCGGTTCCTCCAAGAGGGCGTAACAGGCGGACTTCAGAGACTCCCAGTCTCCCACGCCGAGCATCTGGAGAAGACCGCCCCCGGACGCATCCACGTACACGACGCGGCCTTGCCTGTTGAGCCTCTTCCCGCGCGCAATAAAGTTTCTCCCGTACCGCGACGGCGTGTTTGGGTCATAATGCCTGCTGAAGGAAGACGGATCCTGAAGCAGATCAGGCGCCATATGGTAATACGGGTAGCTGCGGATTGTCAGGCCGATGGAATAGTGTTCCTCCAGGTCAAAAAACTCCGCCACGGATTCGCCTCTGGGCAGCCCCTGCCTGTGCCATTGAGCAAGCGTTTCTTCAGCGGGCTCCAGGTCAAAAAAAGGGAACCGGTCCCCTCCGTTTCCCAAAAGGGTCTCCAGGAATCGTTGTTTCTGGCTCATCCGCGTCTGCATGGAACCAAGGTACCACAGAAGACCGCGAGATTCCATCCAGAAACTCCCCGCTCACTCCCAAATCCACCGTCAAATTTCGCCTACGGTTAATCACAGTGAAGAATGGTTGAGGAGAATCCTGATCATCAGCAAGGCATTAGATGCAAGTCGAAGATCCCGTTTTCAGCGGGAGCGACGAGGAGCGACGACTGAGGCGTATGGACTAATACGCCGCAAGGAGGAGCGAGCAAAGTCAACGCCGCAGATGATGCCTTGCTGGTGGTCAGGCTCGCTCAATTCTTGTTGACAAAGCCCTCGCGCCGATGCAATTAATGCCCAGACTCCTTGTGCCCGAAAAGGAAAACGTCCTCAAACTTATCAGGAATCCCGATACCGACATAAGGATAGATTATGAATCTGAAAATCGCCAATATGCATGCTCTTTTCAATCCCGGATCCGTCGCGGTTATCGGGGCATCGGACAACCCCGGGAAGCTGGGGTTTCACGTGATGAAGAGCCTCTCAAAAGGAGGATACCGGGGGGAGATCCTGCCCATAAATCCCCGCTCCCGGGAAATCATGGGCTTCACATGCTATGCCGGCCTTGACGCGTTCGCCGGTCCGATAGACCTGGGCATTGTCGTTGTGCCGGCGAAACTGGTACCCGGGGTATTCCGGGAATGTGCAGAGAAGGGCGTGAAGGGCATCGTCCTTATCACGGCGGGCTTCAAAGAAATAGAAGATCCGGCCGGGACGGGTCTTCACGATGAAATCGCCGCCATAGCCGACAGTGCCGGAATGCCCGTCATAGGGCCCAATACCTTCGGCATGATCAACTTCAGCAGGGGCCTGAATGCGTCCTTTACCCCGGAATTTTCTCTCCTCAAGAAAGGGACCGTGGCATTGGTCAGCCAGAGCGGGGGCATGTCCCACCTCATAGGTTTTCTCGGCATGAGACTGGATGTTGGGTTCAGCAAAATCGTGGGCTTGGGAAATCGTCTGAATGTGGATTTCAGCGAGATTCTGGAATATCTGGACAATGATCCCGATACAAAAGTCGTTGCCCTGTATGTGGAGGGCGTTGACGAACCCAACCGGCTCATTCATGCAGCGAAAGGGTACGCCTGCCGTAAACCGATAATCGCCTACAAGACGGGCAGTGCCCATGTGGG
>CAZEGG010000497.1:0-1952 GCA_964511755.1 uncultured Desulfobacteraceae bacterium
TCGACGGCATCGTAGCCTGCTCCATAGCGCACCACGATCCTGCAGTTTTCCAGAATCGCGGCCGTGTCGCGGTCAATACGATAATGCCAAACCAGCAGCGCATCGCACTCACGCCATTGCAGCCGGGCTGCTGGAGAAGATTGCCAGTCTGGAAGAAAGCGGAATCCTGCTTCCGGGAAGGCTCTTTCTTCCGCTTCGATGGGTGGTGTGATAAAATCCGTGATGCCGACGATGTATTTTTTTCCGTTTGGGTTCGCTGCTGTCATGATTTCGCTTTGGTCTACCCTGGTAGTTGCGGGTCGTTTTGAATAGTCCTTTTGAAGGGCTGTAAAGGGATAGCGGTAATGGACCGGATTGTCAAATCAATTTGTGGGAAAAAGGTTCATAATTAGAGGGACATCTAATCCGGCGCATCATGTCGACAGGCTTCGCCCGGCTCGCCTCCAACCGATGCGCACCAACTGAGAGAGGAAAACAATGGCAAAAATATTCAGACGGAACGATATGCCGATGGAGAAAAACAAATCCCGTATTCCGGAATTTTCCTGGCGGTCGAGTCCGCCGTTGGCGGACCTGTCCAATGCGAAATATTTGCATTTTGACATTCGGTCATTGCCTCCGGGAAAGTTCTCTTACCCATATCACTTCCACAGGAATGCAGAGGAATTATTTGTTATATTCGAAGGAGAGGCAACCCTGAGGTCTCCTGAAGGATTCGATAAACTTTCAAAAGGAGATGTCATCTTTTTTGAAGAAGGGCCTTCCGGTACGCATCAGCTTTACAACCATGGCAAATCGGACTGCGTCTATCTGGACATAAGAACCCGGGCGAATATTGATGTCTGCGAATATCCTGATTCCAAGAAAATCAATATTCTGCCGGCGCTCGATATATTTAAGGAATCCTCGAAGGTCCGCTACTACACTGACGAGGAGAACGTCAGGGAGCATTGGCCTGAAGAAATACTGAGGGGATAAAGGCCGTGAACAGATGAGAGCTGCGGGGTTTTGAGGAAGGAACATATCAGAAGTATATCAGAAAGGAGAAAGTATGCCATGATTCAGGTTAAAGATTACAACCACGTGGGTATTGTCGTCAGGGATCTCAAAAAAACCAAATGGTTCTACAGTGACGTCCTGGGCCTTCAGACGATAGAACGGCCGCCTTTTGATTTTCCCGGACATTGGTACAGCGTAGGAAAAGGCGCTCAGCTCCATCTCATGGTGATGGAAGAAGAAATTCCTGTGACCATGCGTCACATTGCCTTGGAGGTGGAGAATTTCCAGGAAACGGTGAAGGATCTGGCAGCAAAGAAAATTGAGATTGTCGAGGGGCCGGGAAAGAGATTCGACGGATCCGACTTCCTTTTTTGCCGGGACCCGGACGGCAACCTGGTCGAGATCACCAAACACTAGTCACTGGTACGTCGGCAAAGAGCCCACGCCGCTGTTTGAGTATCTTCTAAAGGGAATAATAGCATGGCTGGCAAAAGGATATAAAATGTCTCAGGAGCAGACAGCGTAGAATTGGTCCTGGTTATCCCGATAAATTGCTTCTTTTGTCCGCACTTCGTCCGGGTTCCCAATCCTGCCGGCGGTTTCCGGTTTCACGGCCGCGCTTTTCGCCCCCTGGTTCCGCTCGGCAACCGGCCCGTTAGGATTCAAACAGGAGAGATCGATGGAAAAGATAGACTACAGAAAGCAGCTTAGGTACCTCTATGGACCTTCTGCCAAGAAGGTTGAGATTGTGGAGGTGCCGCAGATGAACTTCCTCATGGTCGACGGTGAGGGAGATCCAAACGACGCTCAATCATTCAGTGATGCGATCGAAGCCCTCTACCCGGTTTCCTACACGCTGAAGTTCACGGTCAAGAGAGGAGAAATGGGCGTCGACTACGGCGTATTGCCGCTCGAAGCCCTCTGGTGGTCCGACGACATGTCCGCATTCAGTA
>CAZEGG010000498.1:0-1941 GCA_964511755.1 uncultured Desulfobacteraceae bacterium
AGCGCCTGTCGATCAGTGCAAAAGGGATTCCCCAAACGCCGCCCCAGAATGCAAGGGAAAGCACTGCCGGCACTCCGAACGGTTGGGTCGCCGCCATCGGAAAAGGTTTGAACGGCGCTAAGCCTACGCCCCACAACACCGCGAGCGTCAGCTGGTGAAAAACCAGGGTACCGAAAAAACCGCCGATAAAACCAAACAGCAACCGCGTCGTCACACCGATAGACCTGTTTCTCTGAACCATGACAGCCTCCAGGAAACCCATGCACGTTGGCCTGCCCTCAGGCAGGACCTGAAAAACTGTTCGGCATTTCGGGAACCCCATAATCGAACTAATTCATGTATGATAATTTCAGAAGAAGAAATTGTCCAGACGATTCGATGCCGGCTCCAATTTCCTTGCAATTGTCATGAAAACCTTGTACATATTCCTTGAAAATTTTTCTGCCGAAGGAGGATGAAATGAAGGCACTGGTGACGTACTATTCGGAAACGGGAAACACTGAAAAGCTCGCCCAGGCGATCTACGAAGGGGCTGGACAGGTGGGAAAAGAGATCGTGCCGATTGATAAAGCGGGAGATCTGGGAATGTATGATCTCATTTTCTGCGGCTTTCCGGTTCATGCACACGGCGTGCCTCCAAAAGTGGAATCCTTTCTGAAGACAATCCCGAAAGGCAAGGAGCTTGCCCTCTTCGGTACCCACGGATCCCTGAAGGGAGGACAACTGGCCATTACGGCGTTCTATCAGGCCCTGAGTGTTGCCGTGAGGGAGCGGGTAATCGGGACCTTTGCCTGTCGGGGACAGGTAAAATACGGCCTCCTTGAGCAGCTTGCCAAAAAACCGGAACACAAGGCCTGGGTCGCAGAGGCCCAGAGTGCGACGGGACACCCCGATGAAGCTGACCTTGAAGATGGAAGGGAATGGGCCAGAGTGATGGTGGCGAGAGCCCTTGCATCGTGACTGTGCTTCGTTTAAGGAGACGTCATGGAGCACAAGACTATCGATCCGAAGAATGTCTGTGGGGACGGATTCTCTGATCGTCGAAAATTTCTCACCCAGCTGACCCTTGCCGCCGCAGGTGCAGTCGCTGCTTCATCATTGCTGCCTTTCCTGGAAAACTACTGCGCGCTTGCGGGGATCATTCCGGAGGACGATCCCCGTATCCGGTCGGAATACGTGGACTATCCGGGAGCAACGGGCGAGATCCGTGCGGATCTGGTACGGCCCAGAGGGGATGCAAAAGTACCGGGCGTTATCGTTATCCACGAGATTTGGGGTCTCACCCCCCATATCGAAGATGTCGCCAGGCGGCTGGCCGTAGAGGGCTTTCTGGCTATGGCCCCGGATGCACTGAGCCCTCTCGGAGGCTCGCCGGAAGATCCAGCAAAAGCCCGGCTCATGATGGAGCAGCTTGACAGGGAGACCACGGTAAAAAATTATGTCGCCGCATTGAAATATCTGGAGGCCTGTCCGCAATGCGACGGAAATGTCGGCGTCATCGGTTTCTGTTGGGGAGGAGGAATGGCAAACCAGCTTGCGGTGAACTCGCCTGACTTAAAAGCGGCGGTACCCTTCTACGGCATGCAGCCCGCACCCGAAGATGTCCCTAGAATCAAAGCGTCTCTCCTTCTCCACTATGCAGGCAATGATGATCGCATAAACAAAGGTATCCCAGCATTCGAAGAAGCTTTGAAAAAGGCCTCCATAGATTACCGGCTCTACACATATAAAGGCGTCGAACACGCCTTTCACAACGACACCAATGCGGCGCGGTACAACAAGGAAGCTGCCCAGCTGGCCTGGAAGCGCACGATCGAATTTCTGAAACAGAAACTGAAAACCTAGCCCGCATTTCTCACGGACTTTCGTAACGAGGAGGTGGAGAGCCCGTGGACAGCAAGTTGAGCTTGCGAAATCCCGCTATCGGGAGCGCGCGAAGAA
>CAZEGG010000499.1:0-1927 GCA_964511755.1 uncultured Desulfobacteraceae bacterium
AGATTCGCAAAAAATGTTCCTATCTTGAGCAATGGATTTTCTGTTGAAGTTGAGATGACACTTTTTTGCATTGATAGAAAATTAAGAATGAAGGAAGTTGCCATCGAGTATCGAGACCGGCCTGAGGGAAGTCATTCCAAGCTTAACACTTTTGCTGATGGTTTTCTTATCATAAGAACGATTTTTAGGATCTTGAAGGATTATAAGCCATTGCTTTTTTTTAGCATGCTCTCCTTGTTGTTTTTTCTCTCCGGCGCCGCTGTGGGTACTCCGGTGATAATCGAATTTGTTCGAACAGGTCTCGTATTCAGGGTTTCCTCCGCAATCCTTGCTACTGGCCTTATGCTTATCAGCATCATCTCTTTATTTGTTGGGTTGATATTAGACACCATTGTCAATAGCCATAGAGAACTGTTCGAAATGAATCTGAAAAGGTGAGGACAGCGGCAGAGAAAAGGGGAAATCTGCCAATATATCTTGGCAGGTATTCGTGATGGATGATTTTGAACCCATTAGACACAAGGAAACGTAATACTGTCCTTGCGTTGTGATAGTGGTCTTCTGGCTTATTTTTCCTGATGACTATCCGGCCGGCCCTATAGAATATATTTTCCGTAGGTAGTGTGATGACAAGCTTCCCATTTTTGGCCAGATGCCGGGTGATGAACTCCAGGGGAACGCATAAATCTTTAAAGTGTTCAAGTACATCAGTGGCGAATATAACCTCAAACTTCTCGTCGAACATCAGGTCCTGAATTTTTTTTTCGTAAATTACCACATTCTTGTAATTAAATCTTGCTGTTATTTCGACGGCTTCTTGAGCATCCTGATCAACGATATAATACTTCTTAAACTTGTGCGCTACAAAATGAGCCAGGACGCTGTTTCCTCCCCCAATGTCGAGAGCTGTGCCACAATGACAAGTATCGTCAGCGATGTCTACGGCAAATCTAATCCTTTGCCAGAAAATGTCTCTAACGAGCGGGTTTCCGTGAACATACAGGTTTCGCTCCCTGTTATTATCCAGCAACTTCCTGATTTCATACTTTTTTTTGGCGAAATCATCCTGCATCGGAACCCTTTGGCGACTCTGGACCCTCACTCGCGAAATTTACTGCAGTCTGTTTCAAGGCGGACCACAATGTCAAGACCATTCTTGAGAGCCGCGAAGGTGCGTGACCAGGGTAATGTTGCAGCCCATGCTTAAATGAGCTTCCTCGATTTTGGAGACACACTACCATTGAATCAGGGCCGGTACGAAAAGAACTTGGAATTCGTGCGGATAACTGCACGTTATAATCGATATCTGTTGAGCAGTATTGAAAGATTTCTCGGAAACAGAGTTTTGGATGTGGGATGCGGCACAGGAAACTTGACGAGACTAATCCGAAACCGTTTTGTCGTAGGCATAGATTGTACAGAATGCTATTTGTCTCAATTCAGGATGAGGCTTGATGAGATTCAGGCGTTTTTAATCGACATACAGGATACGCAAGGGGTAGATCGTATCAAGCGATTTGAGTTTGATACCGTTCTATGCAGTAATGTGCTGGAACACATTGAGGACGACATTCTCGCCTTGAGGAACATGCACCATATACTGGTGGGAGGGGGCCGTCTTGTGCTGCTGGTTCCGTCCTGGAAGTCTCTTTATGGGTCGCTGGACCAAACGAATCTTCATTTCCGAAGGTACAGCAAGTCGGATCTCATCAGGAAGATCGAAAAAGCGGATTTCACGATAGACCACGTAGGCTACCTGAATCTGCCCGGTATCATATGGTGGTTCTTGCACTCCAAGATTCTGAAAACCCGTTTCTCAGGACGATCGGAAGCAGGTTTGATAGACCTTTTCGTGCCGGTGGTTCGGCTGACCGATAGACTATTCTCAAAATGGATCGGACTCACTTTGGTGGTAGTGGCAAGAAAA
>CAZEGG010000500.1:0-1914 GCA_964511755.1 uncultured Desulfobacteraceae bacterium
GCCGTCATTCCCGGTGACGGCATAGGAAAAGAAGTCGTTCCCGAAGGGCTGCGCGCGCTCGAGGCTGCTGCCGGCTCCATCGGCATCCAATTTGACTGGCAGAGCTATCCCTGGAGTTGTGAGGGGTATCTTGCGACGGGCAAAATGATGCCCGAGGACGGGATCAGTCAGCTTCAGGAATATGCGGCCATCTTTCTGGGAGCGGTGGGATTCCCCGGTGTGCCCGATCACATCTCCTTATGGCAGCTTCTCCTGCCGATCCGCAGACAGATGAAGCAATACGTCAACCTGCGTCCGGTCCGTATGCTGAAAGGCATGACGTCACCGTTGAAGGGTCGCGGGCCGGAAGACATTGATTTTGTGATCGTGCGTGAAAACAACGAGGGAGAATATTCGGAGATAGGCGGCAGACTTTACCAGGGAACGGACCGCGAAATGGCAGTACAGGAAACGGTTTTCACCCTGGAAGGTGTTGACAGGATCATGCGGTATGCCTTTGATCTGGCCTCTCGGAGAACCGCCAGGCATGTCACTTCGGCAACCAAGTCCAACGGCATCATCCACACCATGCCATTCTGGGACGAACGATTCGCCGCCATGGCAAAGGAATTTTCCGATATCCGGACCGATCAGTATCACATAGACATCCTGACGGCGAATTTCGTCCTGCACCCCGACTGGTTTGACGTGGTGGTGGCCAGCAATCTTTTTGGCGATATCCTGTCCGATCTGGGACCGGCCCTGGCAGGAAGCATCGCCGTCGCTCCGTCGGCAAATCTGAACCCGGCAAAAGAACATCCATCCATGTTCGAGCCGGTTCACGGCTCAGCGCCGGACATAGCCGGCAGGGGCATAGCAAACCCCATCGGCCAGATCTGGGCAGGCGCCCTGATGCTTGAGCATCTCGGTTACAAGCAGGCGGGAGAGGCGGTGGTGCAGGCTATCGAGACGTTTCTCCAGGAATCGGACCTGCGCACTCCGGATATGGGCGGAAATGGAACGACCAGGGAAGTCGGTGAGGCCATCTCGGATGCCGTAAGAGCTCAACTCGGGTCGGAACGCCTCTGATCGGATCAATGCCCGCAAAGCGGGCAGGCCTGAATTGTGATTGACCGGGGACGGCAGGACCCCTATACTTTTGCCTATTCGAAGCCCTGGCCCTCAGGGCGAGTCGAAGATCCCGCTCCGCGGGAGTCAGAGACCAAAGACTCGGCCGTACTGAAAACCAAGGTGATGAAGTGACCTAGAGTCTGGAGTGAACTAAAGTGAGCTAGAATTGATGGAAGGCCTCGCCCTTCTATTCGATAAGATTTTTAAATTACTCAATTTTAGTCGCTCTAGGCATTCCAGGTCACTCTAGTCACTCTGGACATATGGAAACAGACAAGCCCCTTCCAGGGGCAGCCCAAACCTGGGTCCTCCGGACCCGGATCCTTACACTATTTTCAAGGGGGAAATCATGTCCGATCAAACGAGCAAGAATCTGAAAGCAGCCTTTGCCGGAGAATGCCAGGCCTATCGTCGTTATCTGACGTATGCAAAGAGAGCCGAGGAAGAGGGCTTTCCAAACATGGCGAGACTTTTTCGCGTGATAGCTGACGCGGAGGTTATCCATGCGAATAAACACCTGGAGGCCATGGGGGAGGTGAAATCCACGCTGGAGAATACGGAGAGTGCCTTGAAAGGGGAATCCGAAGAGGCCACGGGCATGTATCCCATGTTTGTCTATCAGGCGGAAAGAGACTCCCGCAGCGATGCCATGAACAGCTTCTTCTACGCCCAGGAAGCTGAAACAACGCACTTCAACCTCTTCGAAAAGGCCCTTTCCTCCCTCAAGGAAGGAAAGGATCCGGAGGTGGGTCAACTCTATGTGTGCAGGGTTTGCGGGTACACCGTGGAAGGGCCGCCGCCTGA
>CAZEGG010000501.1:0-1913 GCA_964511755.1 uncultured Desulfobacteraceae bacterium
CTGATAAGTCATTGAAAAGACCAGCCCGGAAGACTCGGAACGGAAGAAATGGCTTACTTCCTGAGCATCACGCTCGTTCAGGACACGGATCAGGGTAACGTATCTGGGTTCTCCAGCAGATGTGGAAGGTTCAGCCGCAGCTAATAAATGGTTCAATGGCAAAGGGTACTTCTCAATATGACCGGGGACCGACGCTGTGTGCCCCGGATGCGGAAAAGAGCTGCTTTGCCTGTTGCCCCCCTATCCGTCCGGCAGGATACGAGCATATCCGGTACCGGACGATCATCCAGCGGATGCTGAGGGAAAACACCCGGAGTTTTGACTGCCAGAACAGGGACCTGCACCCCATTACCGGGTTCAGTTGCTGGGCCCTTGGATACCTTGACAACGGCTCCCGCCTGGTGGGCTGTCTTCTGCACCCTGCCCGCCATAACGGCAGGGATTTGCGTCCGCTTGTGGATTACGGCGAAAAATGCCGGAGGGAAAGCTGTCCCGAATCCAGGACATTCCTGGCCATGTCCCCCGAATCTCGTCGCTACTGGCTCCGCCTTGCGAAGGGTTTGAACTCCTTTCAGTATTCGAGCAGGCGGTTCAACCCCCTGTTTCGCCTCCTGGGATGGGGGCAAATTCTGCTCGGCCGCGTCGCCTCGGAGCAACGGGAAACGGACCTCACCCGAAACAGCCTTTCAGCGCTCTATCCGGTGCTCGCGAGCGATCTGGGTCCGCGGGCCAACGCCTACCTGCTCGGACGAATTATCATGAATGTCCCTTTGGAACACCTCAGGGCCGAGATGTTCTCGCGGAGATTCGGAGACTTTTCCGGCGGCATCGTGTCATGGCTCAGGGAGATGCCGTTGGAAAACCAAGCCCCCTACACCCATCTCCTGGCCCTTGATTCCCTTTTCCTCGATCTCCTTCGGCTGGGTGGGGGTATCAGGCGGATCCGGGAAGATCAGGCTCAAGCTTTCAAGAAGAGAGTGGACCGGGCAGTGACTGACTTTCTCCATGAGATATGAACCGAATGTACCGGCGGCCCAAAGACCGAAAGAAGCGAAGTTCGGGATGAAAGCAGACGATCTGCCGACGGGTTTTTCAAGACCCTGAATGATCATGATGGACGAAAGTGATCGAAGCCTTTTTGCCGAATTTCCGATTCACTCCCGTCCGGCCCTACGCAGGTAATCCCCTCCACGGCAGTAATCTCCCCGATATCCACGGGGACGGGAATTCTCTTCTTTCTGAAAAGGGAATTCAGCGCCTTCATGCGCTGTTCCGGCACCGTAAAAAGGAGCTGATAGTCCTCCCCGCCCGAAATTGCAAGTGAATAGGGGTCGATCTTTTCTGCCCTGCAGAGAGTGCGCATTTCACGTGACAGGGGAAGCCGCTCCCGGAAGATGCGGGCCCCCACCTGACCCGCTGCGCAGATGTGGTCAAGGTCGGAAACCAGACCGTCGCTGATATCTATCATGGAAGTGGCCAGTCCGGATTGAGCGATCAGGCCTGCCCTCTTCAATTGCGGTACAGGTCGGTTTTGTGCGTCGATGAACACTTGCCCGAGTTTTTCCGGGGCGGACAGCTCTCCTTTGAGGAGTCGGAGACCAAGCGCGGAATCCCCCAGGGTGCCCGTTACGCAGATGTGATCGCCGGGAGAGGCCCCTTTTCGGTACAGAACCTCGGCCTCGACCGCCTCGCCCAAAACGGTCACATTGATGAAAAGGCCACGGGGCGACGAGGAAGTGTCCCCTCCCAGAAGATTGACCCCGTACCGGCGGCATATCTCCTTCATGCCGTCATACAGGGAATGCAAAACACCCATCGCCGTGTGAGACGGGACGGCGAGCGAAACGAACAGGTGCCGGGGTTTGCCCCCCATGGCGGCAATATCGCTCAAATTGACGGCGACGGCCTTTTCT
>CAZEGG010000502.1:0-1909 GCA_964511755.1 uncultured Desulfobacteraceae bacterium
GTTTCCCTCCATAAATGGCTATTTTTCACAATCTCATCGTCAATCTGTCCCGCCTCGGCGGGATGCGACGTGCTAATATGGATAGTACCAGCCTGGCCTTTCAACCGGCGGGTACCTTCAGCCAGGAGTGCGGCGGAGGGCGCGGAAAAGGACTTTCCTATTCGATTCAAGATCTCAAAAAATTCTGCCGATGAAACTTACCTGGGGCGCTTACGAGCACCCGAATCTTGCACAAAAATATCCATTGGGGAGAAAAAAGTGCACTTCTTCTCGGCAATTCTTTGAAGATAAAAGCAAAGAAAAACGAGTCAATTTGTTGAAATTACGGCACATTTTTTCCGCTGCCTGAAGCGGTACACTTGTTGCAATTTCTTTCGTGCAAAGACGAATACAGCAATCTCGCGGAAACACGAAAAGGGGCCTGAGAAAATGACGAGGAAATCCATCACGATTCTCATTATCAGTTTGCTGCTTTCGCTGGCCTTCTCGCAGACAGGTTTCGCGGAAGCTCAGGGTTCTGTCGTTTCCAAAAACCTCTCATTTCTGTTTCTGCAGCAGTGCGGAAAATCTCCAAGCCTCCCTGCTTTTCTCCTGTCCGAAAACAGTGATGTTGTCCTCTTTCACTTTGCTTTTGCACGTTCGGAGTGGGCGAGCACGTATCAGAAGGCGAAAGATAATTTCTCCTTCATCGATGCCTTTCTGACGGCAAAGGACTTGTTTTGGCAGGAGATAGCAAAGTGGAATCCGGTTTCCTCCTTCAACGGTGCGTCACTGCGTACGTCGAGAACGACTCGAACCCACCGGGTCTTTGATTCGAAAAACTCGACCACGCAAGATCACATGGGGATATGCCTGAATCATGGTGTCGGTAATAAGAAGACGAAGACCTGGAACGTTTCTCTGGATCTGGGTATTGCCCTCCAAGATAATCACGTTGTCGGTCCTGACCACACCATTTCGGACGACCTCTTTCCACGATTGGGGATGGTTCGGGGAAATCAGACGGAAAATCTTTTCGGTCAGCTCAGAAACGCGAGCCCTTTCATCGGATTCGGCATATCCTGTAGATTCTAGAATCTAAAGCCTTTCCAGAGTTCCACCTTTCCTGTATCATCATTCCGTGCCACCAGGGTCTTCAGACAAACAGCGGAATCGACAGGGAACATGAATCAGAGGAATCAAGAGCCGGTCTTCCAATACCAGAAGTGGAACGGCTATTTTGCCCAGCTTGCCAGGGGCTCTGAAGATCTCTGCGCCGACGAACTGGCCGAACTCGGGGCAACAAACACGAGGTCCACTTTCAAGGGAGTTTATTTTGAGGCGGACAAAAGAACGCTCTACCGGATCAACTATCAATCCCGCATCGCTTCCAGGGTCCTTGCACCTCTTCTGACCTTCCAGTGTCACAGCACAAAATACCTGTACCGGACGGCAAAAACGATCCGGTGGTCCGAAGTGTTGTCTTCCCGTGACACATTCGCTGTTTCTGCCACTGTCTCCCAGAGCAAGATCACCCACTCAAAATATGCGGCCCTGTGCGTCAAAGACGCCATTGCGGATTATTTCACAGAAGCATCGGGAAAAAGGCCGGATGTAGAGACTGCCCGTCCGGATGTTCGAGTCAATGTTCATATCCAGAATAACAAGGCAATTATCAGCCTCGATACCTCGGGGGATGCACTCCATAAGAGAGGGTACCGCGCGCAGACACTTGAAGCGCCAATGCGGGAAACGCTGGCCGCCGCAATCATCCGTGTGACCGGATGGGACGGAGGAACCCCGATCTGTGATCCCATGTGCGGCTCCGGGACACTCGTGAGCGAGGCCCTGATGCACGCATGCAGGATCCCTTCGGGCTTTCTCCGGACGCGTTTTGGTTTTGAGAGGCTGCCTGACTTTGAACCGGATC
>CAZEGG010000503.1:0-1892 GCA_964511755.1 uncultured Desulfobacteraceae bacterium
GGGAAGGCGCCGATTTTCTCTTTTCTTTGCTATCTGCTTAAAGAGTCGCGGGATATCGGCCATCAGGCCTTCAGACAGTTCGGCCGCCTTAACATAGAAGGCCCTGATCCTGGCCTCCATTTCACCTGCCTTCTTGACGGCCGTGCCGGCGTCCTCCGGAACGGCCGTCTCAAAGGCATAATCATCCGTGTCGAGCCCCTCGAACGCAAAATTAGACTCGATCGTATCGGTGATGACCCCAAAATAGGTCCGTTTTACGTTTTTCTCAAATTTCCTGTTCTCCTTGCTCCAGGAAAGAAAGGTATCCTTCAAGTCAGGGTACTTCTCCGCACAACTTTCATAGTATGATGCGGATTCATCTTCCATCCTGGAAACAAAGCTCATCACTGCCGCCATGGTATTCAATCTCATCAGAACCACCTTGAAATCACTATCTTGGATTCGGTGAAGAACCGCACAACGTCCCTGCCCTGTCCGTGAAGAATGCCGAAAAAGGAATCCTTCATCCCCCCAAAGGGGAAGAACGCCATGGGCGCCACAATACCCACATTGATCCCTATGTTGCCGGCAACCACGTCGTGCTGGAATTGCCGTGCCCATTTGCCGTTATTCGTGAAAATGGCCGAGGAATTCCCGTATGGCACCGCATGAATCATGTCGATCGCCTCATCCAGATCACCGGCTCGGAGGATACTCGCTACCGGACCGAAAATCTCCTCCCGCGCCAGGCTCATGTCCAGGGTCACGTCCTCAAATACCGAAGGGTTCAGAAAACACTCCTCCGGAGGATTCCCCACCAGGTTCAGCTTCCTCCCGTCCAGGGTCAGCTTCGCCCCTTCGGCAATCCCCTTTTCAATCATCCCCACGATCCGCTGTTTTGATTCGGCGTTCTGAACAGGGCCCATCTGCACCGATTCGTCAAGTCCGTCCCCGACCCTGATGGCCGCGGCTGCTTCCACAAACTTGTCCACAATCCTCCGGTACACATCATCATCCCCCACCACCAGCAGATTGGCTCCCGACAGGCACCTCTGCCCGGCGTTCCCGAAAAACGACGAGATAAGACTTACCATGGCCTTGTCAATCTCCGCATCCGGCATGATCACAATGAAATTCTTGGCACCTGCCTGGGCTATGACCCGTTTCCCGTTCTCACCGCATTTCCCGTATATATGCCGTGCAACCGGAGTGGACCCCACAAACGTCACCCCCTTCATGTCCGGGTGCTCCATAAACCCGTCCGCTACCTCCGCTCCCCCGTGGACCATGTTCACCACACCAGGCGGAAGACCCGCATCATCCAGCATCCTGAAGAGCTCCGTCTGACTCATGGGGGTCCTTGGAGACGGCTTCACCACAAACGTATTCCCGCACGCAATGGCAAACGGCAGAAACCACAGGGGAACCATGAACGGAAAATTGAAGGGGGCTATGCACGAAAAAACACCCAGCGGCTGGTTGATCGCATACTCGTCAATCCCGTGTGCAATGTCTTCCAGGTTGAATCCCTGCATGGTCGTCGGAATCCCCGACGCCACTTCCACCATCTCGATCCCTCGCCTCGTCTCCCCCCGCGATTCATCAATCGTCTTCCCATGTTCCGTCGTCTGAACCACACTCAGCTCATTGAAATTATCCTCCATCGTCTCAATAAGACGGTGAAGATACCTCGCCCTCGCCACCGGCGGCGTGTTCCGCCAGTCCGCATATGCATCCTGCGCCGCCTGTATCGCAGATTCCATATCACCCTTCGTGGACAGCGGACATTCACACAGCAGTTCCCCCCGTGCCGGGTTCTTTATCTCCACAAACTCCCGAGCGGTAGAATCAATCCATTCTCCGTTTATATAGTTCTGCAATCTCTTCACTCCCATAATCACTCCTCCTCAGAT
>CAZEGG010000504.1:0-1884 GCA_964511755.1 uncultured Desulfobacteraceae bacterium
AACCATGCTCCCGGTAAAAATGGATGGCGACCACTTCACCGTGCTTCCGTTTGGAGATCTTCGCCTTCCTGGGGTCAAGCGTAAGCGGCATATGCGCAAATTGAGGCACAGGAATCTTGAGGGCCTGGTATATGAGAATCTGTTTGGGTGTGTTGGCAAGTCCGTCCTGGCCTCTGATCACATGGGTAATGCCGTCCCTGGCGTCATCCACCGCGTTGGAAAGCACGTAGAGCGGCTGCCCGTTGGAGCGCACAATGACAAAATCTTCTATGTCTTCGTACTTCTTTTCAATGGCGCCGTAGACAAGGTCCTTAAAGCGCACCGCACCCGGTTTCTGCGGCACCTTCAAGCGAATGGTGTACGCCATACCGGCTTTCTCCTTCCGGGAAATTTCTTCGGAGGAAAGGTGCCTGCATGTCCCATCGTACTGGAGGGGCGATTTCTTCGCCATGGCCTCTCCTCTTTTCCTTTCCAGCTCCTCTTTCGTACAGAAACACTTGTAGGCGTCTCCTGAGCGAAGGAGTCTCAGGGCCGTACCCCGGTGTTCATCTATGAATTGAGACTGGAAATAGGGTCCTTCGTCCCAGGTGATCCCAAGCCATCGCAGGTCTTCCAGGATTCCTTTGATGGACTCATCGGTTGACCTCTCCGTATCCGTATCCTCGATCCTGAGAATGAATTTTCCGCCCGTCTTTCTGGCGTAGAGCCAGTTAAATATAGCTGTCCGAGCTCCCCCTATGTGCAGATAGCCGGTCGGGCTCGGTGCAAACCGCACAATAACTTGTTTGTCCATTTCTTTTGCCTTATGTATCTCCTGAGTGTCTTAGAAGCAAAGTTGCACTCAAAACGAGAACAGAATTTCTGCTGTGCCCGGATTGAATGTCAAATTCCAAAATCCAAATGTCAAATCAATGTCAAATATCAAATGACCAAATGAACGAGAAGTCCGGACATTCTCGGTGTGCTCCGGTTTCCGGCGCTGCAGCATGCGGGAGAACGGGAGCGGTAATCTTGTCGTGAGTATTTTCCTTGACAGCTCAATCTTGAAATTTATCTATCTCGGTTTGGCCGGGCAAGGATTTCCCGGATAAACCGAACCACCTCTTCCGTGTTGGTTCCGGGACCGAATATGGCGGCAATCCCGCACTTTTTGAGTGCGGGGATATCCTCATCGGGGATAATCCCTCCTCCGATCACGAGAACATCTTCGACGCCTCGCTCTCTCAGGAGTTCCATGACTTTCGGGAAAAGGTAATCATGTGCTCCGGAAAGAATACTCATGGCGATTACATCAACATCTTCCTGGAGGGCGGCCTCCACGATCTGAGCAGGGGTCTGCCTGAGCCCGGTGTATATTACTTCCATTCCTGCATGCATCAAGGCGGCAGCAAGAACCTTGATACCCCGGTCATGTCCGTCGAGGCCGGGTTTGGCAGCCAGTACTCTTATCTTTTTCTCGTTTTTCATGTCAACCCCTGGTAATTAACCCCGATCCACCATCATGGCATCATCTGTCCCGCGTCTCGCGGGATTGCCTTCGCTCGCTCCTCCCTGCGACATATTGTTTATACGTCTCAGTCGTCGCTCTTCGGCGCCTGCATCTGAAACCTTGCTGGTGACCAGGGACTACCCCAAACCACCCGGTGAAGCTCCCGATGCAAAAATCAGATGGTGGATTTGGGATTAATTGGTTTCTTGAACCCAAGCCTTACGTCTTATGCCTATTATCCTAATGTCGAGACAGCCTGATACTCGCCGAAGACCTCCCGCATCACGTCGCAGATCTCACCCAGAGTGGCGTATTCCCGGACTGCTGCAAGTATCAAAGGCATGAGATTTTGGGTACTTTCTGCCGCTTTCCTGAGTTTCGACAGCGCCACCTCA
>CAZEGG010000505.1:0-1875 GCA_964511755.1 uncultured Desulfobacteraceae bacterium
CCACCTCTTCTGGGTTGAACACTGGCTCCACACCATCTGGTTTTCCAAGATCAGGGAACTGGGAAACGTGCTGGTGAAGAGCGGGATGCTGGATCGGCCTGACGACATCTTCATGTTCAACCGCTACGAAGTGCCCGAAATCCTGACGGAAGTGGCCACCGGGTGGGCATTGGGGGTGGATATCCCCCTGAGAGGGAGTTACTACAAGGCCAAGGCAAAAAAGAGGAGAGGCATCCTGGAGGCCGCGGCGAATTGGAACCCGACTCCCGCACTCGGTATCCCGCCCGAGGAAGTTGCCGAACCCTTCACCATCATGCTCTGGGGTGTCACCACAGACAGGGTGAAAGAATGGCTTGAGGGCATGGGAGAGGTAAAGGCCGAAGACGTTTCTCATGTAAAAGGGTTTGCGTCCTCAGCAGGGGCAGCTGAAGGCCCGGCGCGTGTCCTGAGGATGTTGAAAGACATAGTAAAACTCCAGCCCGGAGAGGTCCTGGTCTGCCCCTCTACAAATCCCTCATGGGCACCGGTCTTCACGAAGATCACCGCCGCGGTCACCGACATTGGCGGACTGACCAGCCACGCGGCCATTGTCTGCAGGGAGTACGGGGTCCCCTCGGTAACCGGTACGGGAATTGCCACGTCCGTCATCAAGACCGGCGATATCGTCCGGGTCGATGGTGACACCGGCGTCGTCACGATCGTCAAGAGGGCATAACAGTCAGCCCTGCCCATGTTTTCCTGGGAGAAGGAGGAACCACTTCCTCCTTCTCCACATCCAGACCATGAGGAATTGACAAATGGAACTCATCTTGAACTTCAATAGCGCGGACAAGACATCTCTTCCACAGGTGGGAGGGAAGAACGCGAGCCTGGGGGAAATGATCAAGGCAGGGATCCGGGTGCCTCCCGGTTTCGCTGTGACCACTGCCAGCTACGAGAGCTTCATAGCGGAGACAGGCATAGGAGATGCCGTTTTTGGGCTTATTTCAGGCCTGGATGTGAATGATGTGGAATCTCTCAACAAGGCAAGTGCCGGCATACAGGAGTTAATGCGCTCAGCGGCCATGCCGGAAAAGATCGACAAGGCGGTTCGGGAGCATTATGAGATCCTTTGCGGAACCTGCGGCACTGACACTGTTCCGGTGGCCGTCCGTTCGAGTGCCACGGCAGAAGACCTGCCCACCGCGAGTTTTGCGGGCCAGCAGGACACTTATCTCTGGGTACTGGGAGCGGACCGGGTGGTGGAACGTGTCAAGCAGTGCTGGGCCAGTCTGTTTACGCCTCGGGCGATCAGCTACCGGGTGAAGAACAACTTCCCGCATGAAAAGGTGCTGATCAGCGTGGGGGTCCAGAAAATGGTTCACTCCAAGGCCGCCGGGGTTATGTTTACCCTGAATCCGACAAACGGTGATCCGTCCAAAGTGGTCATCGAAGGAAGCTGGGGTCTGGGCGAGACCGTGGTGTCCGGCTCGGTAACCCCCGACAAGTTTGTGGTGGACAAGGTAATCATGGAAGTGAGTGAAAAGACCGTTTCCGCCAAGCATATCGAATGTGTCCATAACGCCGAAACCGGAGGAGTGGTTGAGGTCGACGTGGCCCCTGATCGACAGACAAGGTGCTGCCTGGATGAACAGGAGGTCATGGAACTCGTCCGGATGGCGAAACATATTGAGGGACATTACGTCCGTCCCATGGATATCGAATGGGCGATCGATGAAGATGTTTCTTTCCCGGAAAACGTCTTTATTGTCCAGGCCCGGCCCGAAACGGTGTGGAGCCAGAAGAAAAAGGAATCGGTTATCGGGAAGAAGAGCGGGTATCAGCTTCTCATGGAACAGGCCATGAAGCGGATCAAGATTTCGTAACGGCTCGATT
>CAZEGG010000506.1:0-1868 GCA_964511755.1 uncultured Desulfobacteraceae bacterium
TGAAGACCGCGGTGTTCGCCATCTGGCCGCTCACCAGCCGCGTTTCCACTTCTTCACAGCCCAGGTATTTCCGCATTTCCCGTTCGAGCAGGTATTCAACCTCCTCGATGAAGGAGGTCCCCTGGTAGTAGAATATGTCCGCGTCGTAAAACGCCTTGGATTCCCGGTGTTCTGCATAACGGAAAGAGGGGTCCATGATGGAAAGAAGTCTTGCCGATGGTGAAATGGTCATCTCTGATGGAATGAGATTGATGCATTCCCGCTGTCGCCAGGAGGTATTCTCCGCCGCCTTCCTGAGCAACAAAAGAGGCTTCTCCATTTCATGTATTTCAGGCGCCTTTTCGGACACTGCCCTTTCCACCACGATAGGACGGGCAAAGGGCGGGGCCTCGGAGCGAAGATGAAAAGGCACGACCACGGATTCGACCAATTTCCCACGGATCTCTATGCCGAGGGCCTCCCCGTCGATAATATCACTATCCGCATAGGCCAGGCAGATGGGCCGGAGCTTGTATTGGTCGGTCATCACGGAAGTAAGGCCCTCTCCTTCAAAAACCCAGTAGGGAACCATGGTCCCGCTGGTTACATACCCACCGTGTTTGTCTCCCAGGAAGATCCGGGCGCCGGGCCTGGCAATGCCTCGCCCGGTGAGTGCAACCGGCCTGATGAGCCGCGGCAGATCCGGGAGCAGCGAGAAATCGCGTTTCAGGATCTTGGCAAGAGCCGCAAACTGCTTTGCCAGGGCCGTTCTTCCCACAAAGTCACCTTTCAGGGGAGAGAAGCTGACAGCGAATTTGGCGATCGGAACGGCCAGAATGGGGATCTCGTTCCCATCCGGGTCTACGCCCAGTTCGTGACCGTAGAGGGGGAGGCCCGCTTCAAGACGGAGCGTGTCCCTGGCACCGAGACCCACGGGGACGGCCCCTTCGTCAAGGAGAATATCCCACACGTGCGGGGCGTGGTCACGATCCGTGAACAGTTCAAAACAGAGGGGTTCGCCGGTATATCCGGTGCGCGCTATATTTACCCGGATTCCTCTGATGTCTCCCATTCCGACCGCATTTCTCATGGGCGCCGGCAGCGTGCCCGCCTCGACAATGCGGGCGAGAATCTCCTTCGATTTCGGACCCTGCAGTGCCAGCATGGCGATGTCGCCCGTCGCATCTTTCAATGCCAAATCGTCGAATTGCGCGGCAACGGCCTGCAGATGATCCCAGTCCTTCAGACGGTTGGATGCGTTCACCACGAGGAGGTACTCGAGGGGGTCAAAACGGTAGAGATACGCGTCGTCCACTGCTCCCCCGGCTCCGTTGGGAATGAGGGTATACTGGGAGCCCGTTTCCTCCGGGTCGAGAGCAGCCGCGTTGTTCGTGAGGACGTGCTGGAGAAATGCAAGTGCATCCCTGCCACTGACCAGGAATCTGCCCATATGTGAAACATCAAAGATCCCGGCGCGCCTTCTCGTTTCCAGATGCTCGGAAACAATGCCGTTCGGATACTGGATCGGCATTTCCCATCCGCCGAAGTCCACCATTTTTGCGCCCAGGCGCAGGTGCTGTTCGAAAAAAACAGTTTTCAGAAGATCTGTCATCGCAGGTTCCCCTTTCAATATGCTCCGGTCCCACCTCTCCATGCTTACCATCTGTTTTTGAGATTTTCAAGAAAAACGTCTCTGATTCCTGAAGAAAATATAAAATTCTAGAAGCTTATTGACAGAATACCGAACTTTCTGTATGTATAGTCTCTGTTGACACCCTTTCCGCAGTACGGCCGGGCGCGCCTGGGTGCAGATCTGGGATCGTGAGTCGGGAGGTTGCACTTTTCGGACTTTCCACCACGGAGACATGAGGAGCTTTTCGATGAAAATT
>CAZEGG010000507.1:0-1854 GCA_964511755.1 uncultured Desulfobacteraceae bacterium
GACCACTGGGTCGTGGTGGAGGGGATCAAAGCCGCGCTGGAGCGTAATGATGAATTTGAGGTGGTGGGTACGGCTTCGGACGGGCTCGACGCCATGAAACGGGTGAAATCTTTAAGGCCCGATATTGTAATCATGGATATTTCCATGCCCAACATGAGCGGCGTGGAGGCCGCGCACGACATAAAAAAATCCAATAAAAAGACTCGAATCATTATCTTCACCATGTATTCGGACAAGGAGTATGTTTTATCGCTTTTCAGGTACGGAATATCGGGGTATGTGCTGAAAGACGAGTCCATCTCAGACCTGATCCTGGCCTTGCGGGCGGTCAAGGCAGGCGGGACCTACTACAGCGGAGCAATTCAGGATATTATCCAGGGCCATATGCGGAATCTTGAACTCCAGGATCGAAAGTCTGCCCAGGAAGCTGAGGATAAGCTTATTCATCTCAGCGCCCGTGAAAAGGAAGTGTTTCCACTCCTGGCTGACGGGTTGAGTCCCAGGGAGATCTCGGAACGACTCAATATCAGTCCCAAAACCGTTGAATCACATAAGTACAATATCATGGAGAAGCTGAATGCAAGGTCCGTTTCCGACCTGACCAAGATCGCCCTCAAGAAGAACCTCATAAAGCTGTAAGAGGCCCATCCCGCCATGTTCCGGCGAAGAATCCACGCACGGTTCCAATTGCAGACGGCATTTGTGCAAACCTGCCCTGAGGAGGATGTGTCCGGTCCCATGCCCAGAAAAGAACAAGTGGAGCCGAGGATAGCCATCGCTGGCGCCGGGATCGTAGGCTCGTATCTGTACAGGCTTCTGGTCAAGGCAGGATACAGGGTCGACCTGTTCGACAAAAAGAATCAAACCAGGTGCGGGCTCTACCCCTGCGCATGGGGCACTTCACGGGGCTTCACGGAACTCGTGCAGGCGGCCGGGCTTGATCCCGAGTCCTATATCCTGAACCGTGTCGATTATCTCATGATGGATGAAGTGAGGGTGCCGGCGGACCTGAAGACATTCGACAAGCCGAGGCTTGTCAAGGATCTCCTGCAGGATGCTGAGGTTGAATATTCCGAACCGGACCTGACAAGATACGATCGAATCATCGATGCAACCGGTGTTTCCCGCGCGTTCCTGCCGCGGATCGAAAACGACATTGTCCTTCAATGCACGCAGTACCGAGTCCGGATCGATGCCGAGCGGAAGAACGCCGTCCGACTCGGGGGGATAGGCTATGCATGGTGCTTTCCCCTGTCCAACCAGACGTATCATATCGGCTGCGGGAGTCTGGTTTCTGACCCTGACCGTGTCATAAAGGAATTGGGATGGGTCGGGAATCCCGGCCCCCGTGGCGGGATGGATATCATCTGCGGTTGCCGCGGCAGGATACGCCTGGCAGCGCCGCATCGGTCCCAGCCCTTTATGGTCCGCGACGGAAAACGGGAGATCTGGGGCGTCGGGGAGGCAATCGGCTGTGTTGCCCCCCTCGCTGGGGACGGGATCGTGCCCGGGATGAAAAGCGCCCGGATTCTGCTGCAAAACTGGAATGATCCCAAGGGCTATGCCCACGCCGTCCTGGAGGAGTTTGCCTGGATGGAGCATGAGCGGAGGGTGATCGATAAGGTGTTGCGCCGGAAAAAACTCCGCCTTAGCGATGCCTGGGTTCTCAAGAAGAATTCGCGGAGGATGGGGATGCGCATAGGTCCGAGAACGGCCGTAAAATTGGTGAAGGCCCTGTAGCAACCTGAAGCTGATGGTGAGCTGAAAAGTGAGCTGCTCAGGGGAAAAAGCCATTTCTACCGTTCCGAGTCTTCCGGGCCGGTCTTTTCAGTGACTTATCAGCGTGGGATAGCT
>CAZEGG010000508.1:0-1842 GCA_964511755.1 uncultured Desulfobacteraceae bacterium
TCCCGCAGATTGACGATGAGATTGTGAAAAATGGCCATTTATGGATGGAAACTAGCTGGCAATTCATCATTAACCCATTAAGAGGAGGCTATGAAATGGATTTCGTCAAGAAGCTGTTGGAGGGACTGAAAAAGGGAGAAATGGATCGGCGTGAGTTCTTCAAGAGAGGAGCTCAGTTAGGCCTTTCAGCAACAACCTTGGGTTTTTTGCTGTCTCAGTTTGACCCTATGAAAGGCTTTGGATCAGATAAGGCCGAGGCTGCGTCGAAGAAGAAAGGGAAGATCAAGGTAATCAGCATATCAGTCGCACTGGAGGCACCGCATCTGAAAAAATTCGCGGAAGATACCGGCATCGTGGTTGAACCGACCCCTTCCAGCCTTTTCGGTATGATGAACAAATGGGTGAGTGGCGGCTTCAGGACCTACGATGCAATCGATGAAAATATGAGCTATATGCCCGTGTTGTGGGAAACAGGGTCTCTGAAACCAATACCTGTTGATGCCATCCCGAATGCAAAATACCTCGCCGAATTATGGACTGATCCGAAGGCTCCTGGAAACTGGAGGGGCTGGCCCATGTCACAGGTGTATACCGACGAGACGAGGAAATATTTCAAGTGCGTCCCGATATTCATGAATTTCGAAGCGTTCGGCTTCAATACCACGAAGATTCCCGAGGATACGCGATCGTATGGGGCTCTCTTAGATCCGAAGTGGGCGGGAAGGACTGCTATCTGGAATGACTATTCCTGGACAATGAGCTGGGTTGCAACCTATCTGAAGTACAATGGAAAGATCAAGTCCCCGGATGTGAGCGATCTTCCTCAGAAGGAAGTGGACATCTGTATCGATTTGCTTACGCAGAAAAAGAAGGCTGGCCAGTTCCGGGCATTCTGGGATGATTTCGGGCAGATCGTGAATCTTATGGCGAGCGGTGAAGTATGGATCTCGGACTGCTGGAACCCGGTCATCGAAAACGCGAAAAAATCCGGGTTTAAGGGGAAATATGTTAATCCTCTCGAGGGAAACAGACCGTGGTTCCACGGGCTCGCCCTCTCAAAGAACAGCAAGAATGCTGAGCTGGTCTACGAATACGCCAACTGGCTCCTCGACGGATGGTGGGCCGGCCAGGTTTTGCCAACCGGCTGGATTCCCGCTACTATGAAAGCAAAGGACTACGTATCCAAAGATGCCTGGGCTTATTGGATGGAAGGCAAGGGCCGTGACACAGGTTCCTTTCTCACGAGAGCGAACAATGTCGCATGCTGGCCGCACTGGCCGAAGGAAGCCGACTATTACCTTACAAAGTGGCTCGGTTTCCTCGCATCGTGAACCGTTGATTGATATGTAGGTATGGAGGTGTGGCCGGGAAGTGAATAACACGGCCACACCTAATGATTCTAATATCCGAGAGACATGGCTCATGTGCATTGGCGAAAATACATCCTCAGAGTCGGGAAACACTTTATTGACTCAAGAGTGCAAAGTACGGGCCGATCTCTTGTTCAAGTCAAGGAAGACTTTTTATGAAAGCTAAGAGTCCCTATCTTGTTATCCCCGCTGTAGTCTTCATGGGGGTTACTCTAGGCCTTGTGGTCATCAACACTTTGACCGTGAGCTTCAGGGCCATGAGAGGGTTCATTATTCTTCCCGGATGGAGCCTGAAGAATTACATTAGCATCTTCTCGAATTGGGACTTTTTTAGGAGTGTACTGCTGACCCTGAAAACAACCTTTATCGTTCTCGCCATCGTCCTGATCATTTCCTATCCTGTCGCGTATTTCCTCGCACGGATCGTCAAAAGCGAAAGGCTGAGGCAAATACTCCTGATGCTTTGCATCAT
>CAZEGG010000509.1:0-1840 GCA_964511755.1 uncultured Desulfobacteraceae bacterium
TGGGTCCGGGGAAGATGGGCAGGGTCCCCACCTTATCGGTCTGCAGAACCTATCCCCGGAAATCGTTATTCGTCACTCTTCAAGTTGATAACCTTCTCCGCTTTGCCATTCACAGCGCCGTTGACGATATCCGCCGCAAGATCGCTTGCCCTCTTCAATGTCTCATCTCTCAGATGTGCGTAACGTTGCGTCATCTGCGGGCTCTTGTGGGTTAAGAGCTTTTGCAGGGTATACATATCAACCTGGCCGGAACTGGCGAGCAGGCTGGCATACGTATGTCTAAGCCCATGGAGCGGCCTGAAATTTTCCGGGAGTCCGGCATTCCTCTTGATTTCATTCACCGGCATGCTGATGTTCTTTCTCTGTCCTCCGCCCTGTCCTGGAAAGACATATTCGCTTTCCGATTCCGGAATGGACTTTAATACCTCCCGCGCGCTCTCGTTCATCGGTACGACCTGATCCGGTCCGCCCTTGGGACCCCTGATGGAAATAAAACCACGCTCAAAGTCGACGTCCTCCCACTTGAGCTTGAACATCTCACCACGCCGCAGGCCGCTGAACAAGGCAAGCTTCATCATACGACCCGCGTAAACGTTCGAGTGTTCGTCGGCAGCCTTCAGGAGGCGCTGAATCTGCTCCGGTGTCAGGGCTTCCGTGACCGTGTTGTTCACGGTCGGTTTCTGGATATGGAAGGAGATCCCCGGGCACAGGCTTTTTTTGGCGCCAAAATTGACGATCCAGGTCAAAAGGTTGAGGACATGCTTGACGGTCTGGGGCGATTTCGTCTTCAAGAGCTTGAGCCGGACCCGGTCCACGTCCAACGGCAACAGGTCTTTCGGTTCCTTTTTCCCGAACGGCTTTTTCAAATAGCGGTTGTACCGGCTTCTGTCTGTTACGAGAGATTTTTTGTTCTCGGGCCTTTGCGCCATGTATTCTTCGAAAAGCCTGTCCACCGTCCACGGGAGCTTTGCCTTCTCCCTCTTCGCCGCCTCTTCAGCCTCCCGCCTTTCCTTGTTTGTCGGGACCTTCGCGTCTATTTTATCGCCCCGTTTCCGCGCCGCCCGGGCCTCGGTCATGTCATCCTGCTTCTGTCGCCCCGCCTTTTCTTCGATCACCTTCCCATCTTTGCGATAGGTGATGTAGAAGATTTTTTCCGGCTTGCCCGTCCCGATATCCTTCCCCATGATGTAGTAGACTCCGGGGTATCTGGTCTTGAATCTCTGTTGCCTGGGCATGTCTTTCTTCCCTCCTTCCAGCGCCTTCATTGTGACCGGCTTAGACCGAAAAAATGGCCAAAAAGCCGGTCACACTTCGGAAGCCGGTCACTGTATCCCCAACACTATCCCCAACACCTGAGAGAGATTATCAAGGCACTGCAGGTAAGTCAAGAAAAAGCCCATTTCAGAAAATAGCGAATATAAGTATTTTAATTTTAAGGTTATTTATCACTCAGGAAACGAAGAGGTAAAACCAGGGAAAATGGTGCAAAATCAAGGTATACCGGCCTTTCACGCCGGCAACACCGGTTCAAATCCGGTTGGGGACGCCATTGTCTTCTCAAAGTGGCTGTTCATTCGAGTTCTCCCCTTTTCCACCCTGCCCCAGGACATCCCGCCATGCAGGCGGGACAACACCGGTTCAAATCCGGTTGGGGACGCCACATCCTTATCCGGGAACTGCTCGTCTAGGTAGTTTCCAATCCGGAAATGAGATATTTTTTACAAGATCAAGAAAATCAAAGGATTACGCGGAGACGTACGTTAGTACGTCGCATCCCGCCAAGGCGGGACAGATTGACGATGAGATTGTGAAAAATAGCCATTTATGGATGGAAACCAGG
>CAZEGG010000510.1:0-1837 GCA_964511755.1 uncultured Desulfobacteraceae bacterium
AGAGCCAGGAGAAAAGATCGCGCAGGAAGGTGGATTGGATTTCTCCCTTGAACACCACATGATACTCTGCCAGGAGCTTCGAGAGTTGCGGGTCCACCCGGACGGTCTTAAAGGGTTTCGTCTTTTGGGATCCCTCGCCCACAGCTCTCATCTTGCCCTGGATCTGATTCTGCGTGATCGCAACCTCCGTGATCTGGTTGTCTTTCAGCAGGGTGAGGAATTTGCTGTAGGGAATGGTTGGGATGGAAAGTGTGGTGATCATGTAGTGCTGGATGAGCAGCACGATCCATACGCCTAAAAGAACATACCATATGGAAAATTTATGGTGTTTTTCCATCATGCCTCCTTTTGATCTGTCTTGCAGCTATAGGTCCGGCAGAGTTTATCCTCTGCTCCCTGCGCAGTTTGCGCCCAGTTTAACATCCGCGACCGCTTTTATCAAGATGCAGAGCTCTTCCGGGATTCGTTGCCTGTTATTTATTCACCAAAGGACTGCAAAGATCACTTCATGAATGCACTGATGTGTTTTCACGCTGTCAAAAAGCGGCCTTCCCGGAACATCCACTTTCCCCGTGCGCAAGGCCTCAATAGCCGGTGTGATTGAGAATCCAGGTACTTAGTCATTGACAAAAACCGTAACATCTGGTTCCTTCTTGCATATGGGAAGCGCAAACGCGATGGCAATACCTGGATTCGCATACTTCCGGAGTGCCGAGTGCCTAACAAAAAACCTCTGGTTCATCCGAGGAGTAGCCGGAGCCGAGGAGGAATCTCTGTATGACTTCTGAAAGACCTCTTGAGCGAATAAGAAATATTCTTGAGAGCCTTTACTCGAGTAAGACTGCGGACAGCCTCTTCGTCTCTCTTAAGAAACTCATGGATTCCTACGAAGCCAATAAGATCATTGCCGGACAAAGAGCCCGGTACGGCGACCAACTGATCCTGAATGAAAAGGATGCCTTTCTGATCACCTACGCGGACACTATCTGGAACGACAAAGAAAAACCCCTCAAGACCCTTCACCGGTTCCTTCGAAGTCGTGTAAAAGAAGGAATTTCGGGAATTCACCTGCTCCCCTTCTTCCCGAGCAGTTCGGACGGCGGCTATGCTGTTATGGATTACAGGACCGTTGACCCCCGTCTCGGATCATGGGAAGACATCCTTGAGTTATCATCCCGTTATCGGCTGATGGTGGACTTCGTCATGAACCACGTATCGAGCAGGTCTGTCTGGTTCAAAGGGTTTCTCCGGGGAGACAAACGGTTTCGGGACTACTTCATCGCAAGCGATGAAGACCGGGACATGCCCGAGGTGTTCCGGCCCAGGGACCTGCCCCTTTTCACCAGGTTCGATACTGCGTCGGGCCCCAAGTATGTATGGACCACCTTCAGCCCGGACCAGGTAGACCTTAACTACAAGAATCCTCAAGTCCTCTTTGAGGCCGTGGATACACTCCTCTTCTATCTCACGAAGGGGACGGAGATCGTCCGTTTGGACGCCATAGGCTATATCTGGAAAGAACCGCACACGAGCTGTGTGAATCTGCCCCAAACCCACCAGATCGTTCGGCTCCTGAGGGCGGTCCTTGACTACACGGCGCCCTATGCAGGCATTTTGACGGAGGCAAATTTTCCCGACAAAGAAAACCTGGCCTATCTGGGGAAGGGACACCAGGCAGACATGGTATACAACTTTTCTCTTCCGCCCCTTGTGGTAGACGCTTTTGCCCGAGGGGATATGACATCCATTATGGAGGAAACCAACAACACGCCTCAGGATCTTCTCTTCTTTGACTTCCTCGCATCTCACGACGGCATCGGACTTCTGAGTGCGAAAG
>CAZEGG010000511.1:0-1835 GCA_964511755.1 uncultured Desulfobacteraceae bacterium
TGATAATCGCGATATCGGCCATGAGCATGTTGGTCTCGCCGGGGTAATAGAGGCGTTCGTGTCCGGCACGGTGAGGATCGAACAGGACGATATGGATGTCGGGCCGGTAAAAAGGCGTATCGTTATTCCCGCCGTCCCAGACGATGATATCCGCTTCCTTCTCCGCCTGTGTGAGGATCTTGCCGTAATCCACACCTGCGTATGTCACAATGCCGAGGTCAACAAGAGGCTCGTATTCTTCCCGCTCCTCGATGGTGCAGTTATGCTTTTCAAAATCAGCATAGGTGGAAAAACGCTGGACCACCTGGTTTCTGAGATCGCCGTAAGGCATAGGATGACGCACTACCACCACTTTCTTCCCCTGCCTGCGGAGGATGTCGCACACCTTTCGGGTGGTTTGTGATTTGCCGCACCCGGTCCTGACGGCGCAGACGGCCACGACCGGTTTCCGGGATTTGAGCATGGTGTAGGGTGCCCCGATGAGAATGAAATCGGCTCCTTCCGCCATGGCAACGGAGGCCTTGTGCATCACATCAACATGGGGCACGTCGCTGTAAGAGAAGGCCACCAGGTCCACCTGGTGTTCTCTGATGAGGCCGGCGAGGTCTTTCTCCGGGTGGATAGGCACGCCGTCGGGATACAATTTTCCGGCCAGTTCGGGTGGATAGAGACGTCCTTCTATCTTCGGAATCTGGGCCGCGGTAAAGGCGATGACACGGTAGCGTTCATTGTCGCGGAAGTAGACATTGAAGTTGTGAAAATCCCTGCCGGCTGCGCCCATGATAATGACTTTTTCGACCATTGGTCTCTCCTTTTTCAGTCCCCTGTTCCCTCGTGGGCTCCTCAATGACGGGATGCGTTGACCAGGTCCCGTGCGTAACGCTCCATGTGCTGCACCAAATCGATGCTGGAGGAGAGGACGGATCCTCTGAATCGATTCTTCAGGGCGGCCATGAGCATGGCAGGGTTCAGCACCCCGCCCAGGGCGCTCAGGATACCCAGGGAGGCAAGTGCCCTTTCCGGAGCCGTAACCCCCTGAGCCTTGAAATCCGCGGTCATGATTTTCGCCGCCGTTTGGGGCAGTGTCACATCTTTTCCCTGGACCACCAGGGTCTCCGGGGCGAGCGTGCCGAAGATCCGGGACCTTCGGTCCACTCCCTCCTGTCCGACAGCAATGACGGCTGAAGGCCTCTCGATCCCCGTGTATCCTATCTCTTCCGGGGAAAGGATCACCTCTGTTATGGAAGGGCCCGTGAGTACGGTGATGTTATATTCATTCTTCTGCGTTACCCGCATGCCTGCTGCCAGGCCTGCAAAACAGAGGATATCTCCGGCGGTGATGATGCGTTGGCCGGCATTGCCCAGGATAATGACCGCCCGTCGTTTCCTTTCAGGCGGTTCACACACGTCCTCTATTGTGGGAGGTGCAGTAACGGCTTCTTGTTTTTCCGCCATTTCCCTGTAGCGGCTTCCGTATTCATCCCGCTGGTTCTCCTCGACGAGGCCCTCGAAAGGAGGCAGGCATGCCATGCCTTTTTCGATTTCCTGAGGGGTCAGACGATTCTTCCTGGCATACCGCCCGACGCAGATTCCCCATATATCCATGACGGAAAAACCTCTGTGTCGAATGGCCCGTTCTATTTCTTCGGCCAGGTCTTTCCGGTAGGCGGAACACCGCGTCACATACGTCGCTCCTGCGGAGGCGGCCACCTTGCACACATCCAACGGACGTTCGAGCTGGTTGAGAAATCCGGAACCGACCACCGCATCGGCCGGGGTCGTCGCCGAGAACTGACCTCCGGTCATCCCGAAGTTGAAGTTGTTGAGGACGAGGA
>CAZEGG010000512.1:0-1803 GCA_964511755.1 uncultured Desulfobacteraceae bacterium
CGCCAAGGCGCTCGGCGCCGACCAGGTCATCCTCCTCGAGACGATCGCGGACCGGCTGAAGATGGGGTCCGAACTGGGTGCCGACTACCTGGTCAACGTCCGCGAGACGGATCCCGTTGCCTTCGTCAAGCAGAAGACCGGGGGCGCCGGGGCGGACCTGGTCATCGAGGCCTCCGGGAGCAAGGTGGGGCCGGACCTGGCACTGCACCTCTGCAAGCGGATGGGAAAGGTGCTTCTGATCGGGTTCCCCCACGAGCCGGTGACCGTCGATTTCAACTACATGGGCATCCACAACATCCACATCTACAGCGTTCGCGGGGAAGGCCGGGCCAACTGCGCGCGCGCCCTCTCTCTGATGCGGCACGGTAAGATCAACGCGGCGCCGATGATCACCCACAAGTTTCCCCTGGAGCAGATTCAGGAGGGATTCCGAATCTTCACCACTCGTGAAGGCGGAGCGATCAAGGTCCTGATCAAGCCGTAAGGAATGCGGGACGGTCACAGCAGAATAAGTAAATTGGCATGGTGAAGGTGATTTTGCCGGGAATCTTGATTCCGGATAAGCCCTGCGGACTTTCCGGAATGACAATAGAGGGATAGCCCGCTGTTTGGAGCGGGGTGGTTGATTGTTGATGTCACGCCGAGAAAAGCAAGAGAGCGAGCAGGAATGGTGAGAGAAGATGGATAATCTGCAAAACATGGCGATCATCGGGATAGCGGCTGTTCTGCTGGGATTGCTTCTTTTTTTTGAAAAGGGCAAGAACCGGAAAGGGATAGTGCCGACAAAGACCGTGCTTTCCGCCCTGTTTGTCGTGGCTGCAGTTATCCAGCCGCATCCCTTTCACAACTATTTTATCTTTGTGCTTGCCGGCTTGATCTTCTGCCTGGGCGGAGATGTCTGCCTGGCCCTGCCGCAGCAAAAGGCATTTCTGTTCGGCCTGATTTTCTTCCTTCTGGGGCATGTACTGTACATTGCAGCCTTTGTTCAAGCGGCATCGTTCAGCGGCCTGGTTTGGCTGCCTGTGCTCGCCACCTTAGGAGCCAGCACAGGGGTGTACCTGTGGCTGCGCCCGCACCTGGGCCGGATGCATGGACCAGTTGTGGCATACGTGGTCGTGATTACGATCATGGTGTGCACGGCGTGGGGGCTGTCGGGCAACCAGTCACTGAACATTTCGGGACGGTGCCTGGCCTTGATCGGGGCCATCAGCTTTTACGTATCCGACCTGTTCGTGGCAAGGGACCGCTTCGTGCAGGCCTCCTTTTTGAACCGCCTCCCGGGACTGCCGACGTACTACGCCGGACAGTTCCTGCTGGCCTTTTCCGTGGGGCTGTTGAAGTAAGATAGAACGAGGTATTGAAATAGCAGAAAGTCCGGTGCAGGCCGACAAGAAAACTCTTCCTACCGTGTCCCGACGGCGTTTCTCCGAAATCGCGCAAGAACCTGGGTTGAATGGTCCCCAAAAGGAGGGAAACTGGTGAAATCGACCGTCTCGACCCTTCCCGCAACAGCCTGAAAGTCCCTGATCAGAGCCTGGTGGGTCGTGATCATCCGGGTCTGTTCTTCCGACAGCCCGCACAGGACAACTCCCATGTGCAGGGCATAGTGTTCGTGGATCATCTCAGGGGGTTCGGGAATGACAACCGGGCTGAAACGGACTTCTGTATCCCCGTTTTCATACACTGCGCTGAAGCCGGCCGGGGCGGCTCGGACAGACACGGGTACCAGCATATGGCTGAGCAGCAGTCCGGGATTCTCCGTTTCCACGCCCGGGTTGCCGGCCGTCACCATGCGGTAATGAA
>CAZEGG010000513.1:0-1792 GCA_964511755.1 uncultured Desulfobacteraceae bacterium
ATCGTCGGCCGCCCTGCGGCCGTTTCGAAGCTTGCACGTCCGTGAGTAGATATGGACAACTCACCGCTCTTTATGCACGTGAAAAGGTTTCCAGTACAACCGGCGAACCCAACGAGCGGCGCTGGTTGAACCGAGGCGCAGGGATTCCACCAGGGAATAAAGGGTGGGCACTACGATCAGGGTCAGGAAAGTGGCGATCAATAACCCGAAGATCACCACCGAAGCCATGGACTGCCACCATTGGGTTGATGCACTTACCCATGATATTTCCATTTTCTTGAAGTTGAACGATACGCCGGTGACCATCGGAATCAGGCCCAGAACAGTGGTGATGGCCGTCAGGAATACCGGCCTGAGACGGGTGGCGCCTGCGGCGATAATGGCGTCGCGAAAATTCATGCCCCGTTGAACCAGCTTGTTCGTGTAATCGATCAGCACGATGGCGTTGTTCACCACGACGCCCGCAAGAGAAATAACTCCCACGCCGGTCATGATGACGCCGAACGGCTGATTGATGACCGTCAGTCCCAGAAAAACGCCTCCCAGAGAGAGAATCACGGAGGTGAGGATGATAAGCGGCTGGGAAACGGAATTAAACAGCGTCACCAGGATGAAGAATATAAGGAACAAGGCGATGACAAACGCCTTGGACAGGAACTTCTCGGATTCCTGCTGGGATTCGTATTCCCCGGTGAATTTCATTTGATATCCCGGCGGCAGCCGCAGTGAAGCCAACATCTTCTCAGCCTGCATTCGGGCCACTGCGCCGGGTACTTTTTTTTCGTCCACATTGGCCTTAACGGTTACCACCCGTTTCTGGTCGATGCGGACGATATCGCCGATAATGCCGGTGTAGTCAATATCCGCGATGGTGGTCAGCGGCACCATTTGGCCGGAAGGGGTGGGAATCATCAACCGATGGAGCACATCCGTTTTTCTCCGGTTCTTTTTGGAGAGTGTAACGGTGATGTCATAGTCCTTGTCCTCCTCGTAATAGGTTGACACGTCGAGGCCGTTATAGGCAGTCTTCAGGGCGAACCCTATGCTGTCCGTGGAAAGCCCGAACAGCGCCGCTTTCTGGCGGTCTATCCGAACCCGGATTGCAGGAATGGCCTCGTGGAAATCATCCTGGACATCCTTCACATGAGGTATTCTGCTGATGATCTTCTCTGTCGACTTGGCAAGGTTATTCAGCACCGAGAAGTTTTCGCCGGATATTTCGATATTGATAGGAGCCCCGGTGGGCGGCCCTTGCTGTTCCTGCTCCACCCTGATCTCGGCGCCCGGGATCAGCTTGGTCCGTTCCCGGATCTCATCAATGGTGTCGGTTGTGGGACGCCTGCGGTCCGCCAGGTCAATGAACTGCATACTCAAATGATTGGATGAGGTGGAGCTGAAAATGTCCGTTGCACCCGCGCCCGCAACGGTCTTTGCGTAAACGTGCTCGATGTTTCCCAGATCGCTCGGCCCCAGGTATGTCCGGCCCCCGGCGGTCTCATGTCCTTTTGGTTTGTAGGCAGCCCCGTACTCCTCGACGGAGGTCGCGGGGGATTCATCGCCGGTGCCGGCAATTGCCATTTCCAGTGTCTTTGCGATGCGGTCGGAATATTCGAGGTCCGCTCCCTCCGGCACATCGATATTCACATATGCTACATCCGGATCGATATTGGGCATGAATGTTACGGGCCGTTCCAGACCGACGGTGATGAGCCAGGTCTGGGCCAAGAGGCCGACAATCAGAAAAGATATCAGAAGTACCGCCACACGATGTCTCAGGGCGCCGGAGAGCAGG
>CAZEGG010000514.1:0-1767 GCA_964511755.1 uncultured Desulfobacteraceae bacterium
GAGATCATGAAAGAGGTCATAGCGAAAATGATGCTGGAATAAGCATGTTGGCCGGGTGGCCGGTTGAGGGAGCTGAGAGAGGGAGCCTTTTCTGGAGTGACTGGCGAGAGGGCGCCGTCTTTTCGTGACTTTTCAGTGGGGGAACCCGCAGCTCGACGAAGTCGAGTATGCGGAGGGTTAGCTATCCCACGCTGATAAGTCACTGAAAAGACCAGCCCGGAAAACTCGGAACGGAGGAAAAGGCTTTCTCCCAGAGCCTCCAGATTGACCTGAACCGAGCAGAAAAACGTTGACCGATCGGCCGCTCACACCTATACTCTGTACCAGGATTGACTTATCTCTCGAGCATCCCTCAGCAGTTCTCATGGAAGATACCCGGGGCTTCCACTGCCCCGACGTTTTCTTAACCTTTAACTGAAGGAGGTCACCATGAGGAAAGCAATATTTCAGATCTGCGCGCTGCTTGTCGTCACCCTTACGATTCCTGCAATTGCTGCAGCGGGGCAAATGGTGCCCGGTGTATCGGACAAGGAAGTGGTTGTCGGTTGGACCACCCCTCTCTCCGGGCCTGCTGCCCTGTGGGGGGTCACGGCCATGGGCGGCAAGGCGTGGGCAGACTACATCAACGACCAGGGAGGGGTGAACGGACGCAAGATAAAAGTCATCATAAAGGATGACGGCTACAACCCCACCCGCGCCCTAATAAACCTCCAGGAAATGAAGGGGAATGTGTTCGCGGTCTGCGGACTCCTGGGAACCGCTGTATGCAATGCGGCCAAGGATTTCTTTGGACAGAATCACATCCCGCTCATTACCGCTTACGGCAATATCCGGATCTGGCCGGAACTCTCTAAAGAGAACTTGCGTTACGTGTTTGTGGCCTATCCTGATTACGAAGACGAGGCTGAATACATTACCAAGTATGCTGCTCAGAAAGTCGGAGCAAAGAAGATCGCGCTGTTCTATCAGAACGACGACTACGGCAAGCTCGCCTTGGTGGGAGTGAAGAAGGGCATTAAGGATGTTGGAGAGGCAGAACTGGTGGGCGCCGTGCCCTATGAAGTGACCGAACGGTCCCTGGCCACCCACGCGCTCAACCTCAAGAAAACCGGGGCGGACAGTGTCATCATCTATACCACCCCCACTCATGGGGCGCTCATAGAAAAAGAGATGGCGAAAATAGGGTACCGGCCGAAAGTATTCGCCACCTTCACCCTGGCCGATCCGATCATGTACCGGGTGGCGGGACCGGTGTGGGAAGGCACCTACATCGCACTACCCGGAAACTCGGGCACGCCGGGGGCCGAACCCCAGGCTGACCGGGTTGCTGATATCCTGAAAAAATACAATCCCAAAATCAAGGGCAAAGAATATCTTGCCCTCTTCGGCGCCATGTCCATGATGCATTTTGTAGAAGGAGTGAAAAATGCGGGACGTGACCTGACACCGGAGTCAATGATAGCGGGCATGGAAAAGATCAAGAACTGGAAACCCGAAGGTCTGGGAGCACCGGTGACCTACAGTCCCACCCGGCACCACGGCGTTAACGCCTCCCGGATGGCCCAGGCAAGAAACGGCAGGGATACCATTCTTGCCCCGTTTACCATCTTTAAACCGCATTTTTAGCCGGCATGTCTCTTCTCGACGTCCGGGAACTGTCGATCCGTTTTGGTGGTATCCAGGCCCTGGCGGGTATTGATTTCCAGGTGGAACCGGAGGAGATCCTCACCGTCATCGGCCCCAACGGGTCTGGAAAAACCACCCTTT
>CAZEGG010000515.1:0-1758 GCA_964511755.1 uncultured Desulfobacteraceae bacterium
AAAGGAAATGGCTTTTTTGATATTTCGGCACCAGTTGTTTATCACGACAAAACCGTGGGCAGTTTTCATCTGGGTCTTTCCCAAGACGTCATAGACCGGGAGATGAAGGACGTCACTTCTCCTCTGATTCGAACCTATTTTCTCTATGGTATACCGGGTCTCATCCTCTGTCTTGTTGTTCTTTTTTTCTGGTCAAGTCATACAGCCGGACAGGTCCTTTCACTTGTTTCAGGGATGAATGAGCTGAATAGCAACAATTTCGGGACTCAGATCAAGGAAGTGCCACATGGTCTTTTCGGCGACCTGGTGTCCGTTTTTGATCGTTTATCTTTGTCGCTCCAACAACGCTGTGAAAGAGAGAAGACCATCGTGCTGAATTCCCGACCCGGCGCTCCGTTTCTGCGACCGGCCGATCCACCGGCAAGTCTCTTACCAACGCAGATAACAAGAAACCAGATTGCGGTCCTCTTTGCAGGGGTAAAAGGATTCAGGGAGTATGCCGACAACAGGGCGCCTGAAGACGTGATTGTTGACCTCAACGAGTACTTCGCGCTTGCCGCCCGCATCGCCGGGGAACACGACGGCCAGGTGGACAAATTCATCGGCGATGCCGTAAGCTGCGTTTTTCAGAGTTCGCCGCTCAAGCCGGACCACATGAGAAGGGCCGTCGAGGCAGCAGTGGCCCTCCAGGCGGCTCTTGCCGATCAAAGCCAGAACGGCAACGATATCATGAGCAAGATCGCCATTGGGATAAGCAGCGGGGTGGCTCTGTCGGGATCGGTGGAAGTTCCTCCGGATAAGGTGCACACGTATATCGGAGAGAGTTTCAAGACTGCCTATTCATTGAACGTCCTGGCCGGGCCTGGGGAGATCATCATGAGTAAGGATGTCTTCCAGGCCGTCGAGGACCTTGTCACGGTAGAGCCGGTTCCGCCCAGAGAAATGATGGACAAAACAGAGGCCTGGGAAAATTTCCGGCTGAAAGGGCTTTTACCGAAAGAAGACGATGAGACTCCATCCCCGTAAGCGACCCTTTCTCCGGTTCTTCCGTATGAGGCACCCAGGGGCGTGGCTGGCAACCTTCCTGATCCTTGTCTTGGCATCCTGCGCGATGCCCCAAAAGAAGACCCAGATCCCGGCGGCGAAACCCCCCGTCAGCAAAACACGGGTTTTCACCGATTTTGTCGCGGTAACCGTCCAGCCCCACGACACCCTGTCCTCCCTGGCGGAAACCTATCTCCACGATCCGTCAAAGGGGTGGTTCATCTCCGAGTTCAACGAGACCGCCGTTCTCAAGCCGGGCCAGATCATCATCATTCCCCTGAAGCCGTACGACAGGGGAGGTCTGAGCCTGAGCGGTTATCAAACTGTCCCGATCTTGTGTTACCACAGGTTTTCAAAGGACTTCTCCGATAAAATGACCGTCCGGGAAGCAGACTTTGAAGAGCAGATGCGTTTCCTTCATGACCACGGCTACCATGTCATTTCCCTGAATCAACTGTTCAATTTTCTGAATTTCAAGGGGCAAATTCCCAAGAAATCGGTAGTAATCACCATTGATGATGGATGGCGGTCAACATACGACATTGCGTACCCCATACTGAAGCGGTACGGCTACCCGGCAACCCTGTTTGTCTATACCAACCTCATAACCGGCAATTCCAAGACTCTCAGTTGGGACGAGGTGAAAATCATGTACGCTGACGGCATAGACATGCAGTGCCACACGAAGACTCACCGCAGTCTCCACTGGAAAAG
>CAZEGG010000516.1:0-1738 GCA_964511755.1 uncultured Desulfobacteraceae bacterium
CAAATCACGCCACGGAAATTTATGCCTCGGAACCCCATCAAACCTCTGAGAATCCCCCGGCAATCCAACGGGAGGAATGCTCCGTATGGAGTCCCTGTTTTCACAACTCGGATGATTCTCAGGCCTCACGGATTGCGGTTTTTTCTTCCCTGATTTTCCCGTGGAGTTCACGGAATGTCCGTGCAGGCAGGGCGCCCGACCTGTCGGGCCGCACCGTGATCTGCACGGCCCCGGTCGGGCAGACATTGGCGCAGACGCCGCACCCTATACACCATGCGTCATCGACGACGGAAAGGTCTCCCTCCAGCTGCACAGCCTGAACCGGGCAGATGTCCGCGCATTCCCCGCAGCCGGTGCACAGGTCTTCATCGGTGGTCCTGATGAAATAGGTTGCCATGAGCGCATCGCGGGGTATCTTCCGCCTCCTGATACTGCCCACGTTCCAGCAGGCGCAGCCGCAGCAATTGCAGTTGTGCTGAATTTCCCCTTCGGCATTATCCACGAAGTGAACCAGCCCCGCTTCTTCGGCCTGCCTGACGATGTCCAGAGCCTCGTCTTTTGAAATCTCCTTTGCCAGGCCCTTGTCGATAACATAGCGGGCCATGTCGTTAAACTTCATGCACACTTCGGTAGGATGCTCACAGCCCTTGCCCGCCAGCCTGTAGGCTATGCGGCAGGGGCAATGCGCGACGGCGATCAGCCCTGCATTCTCGATAACGTGTTCCATCAGGTGAAACGGGTACACGGCCTGCAATCCTGCCGGGAGGGTTCTGCCCACCGGAATATAGCGGTAGGGCTTGGTCTCAGTGGGGCAGAATGCTTCCCTGGTCACCTGCCGGTTGAAATACCTGGCAGTGAGTCGGGCCATCTTGCGGGCCTGAGGGGTGTCCTCTCCCTTCCAGTGAAAGGTCTGGGGAAACCCAAAGCCTACCTGGTGCAGGGCATAGCCCCTTTCTCCGTCCCGTATCTCCGCGGAGTAAAGAAGACCTTTCCGATCGAGCTCCTCGAGGATCTCCACCAGGGAGCTTCGGTCGAGGTTTGCGCCTTTTTGGATGTCATCCACACTGACAGGCTCAAGGGGTATGGGCCTGTTGGGAATGGCCAGAGCAACCTCGGCCTCAACCGGGCTGAAGATCTCTTTCAGAATGGCAACAAGATCCTCTCTCACGGGATAACCCATGCACAAGCGGGAGAGGTGCTCTGCCAGTCTCACATACACATCGTCTGCGCTCATGGGAAAACTCCAGGCGTTTAGGATCCCTCACGCGGCGGCTGACAACCGCCGATTCAGGAGTGACGAAGATCACCGCAAGAGCGAGTGAAGGCGGTGATAACAAAATGTTTTTTCGGGGGGAACTATAAACAGATCCCGCTTTCCGTGTCAAGCTGAGAAGGCGTCAGGGGTCACATTCTACCATACTGGATATTGCATATTCCGACTTACTATAGTATTGATATGTCATCTGTCTGATTCTCTCGACACGAGATCCTAACCCATACTCACCAAACGTTTCGCCGACCCCAAAAGGTCGGCATCAGCTGTCGTAAACCGCAATCACAGATCAGGAACACAGCCGGCAAAGGGCCAATCGAGAATTGTTCATTTGGATCCATCCGGTGAGGACATTCAGATCGTGGCAAAAAAACCTGTGCTTTTGACAGAACCAAGGACTCAGAAAGGGGGATACCATGAAAGAATTTAAAGACAAGGTGGCAGTAGTTACCGGTGCAGCGAGCG
>CAZEGG010000517.1:0-1736 GCA_964511755.1 uncultured Desulfobacteraceae bacterium
AAGACCGGATAGACTCCCTCGAGAAACGGGCGAACAAAAAGGAAAAAGGGAAGAAAATAGAAAAAATAGAGGTTGAGGGCTAGAGATTGTTCCGCTCGAAGAGAAACCTGACGCGGACCGGCGGTGTATGCCTCCTGCTCCTCTTCCTTGCGATTCTTGGATCCCGGCAACCGGCGGGAGCATCCGATACCCCCCTTCCCTTTGCTCCCGGAGAAAAACTCTTCTACAAGGTGGCGTGGCTTTCCATACCTGCCGGAGAAATGTCCATGCAGGTCCTGCCCTTGAAGGAGATAGACGGCCGGGAGGCCTACCATTTCCTGATGACCACGACCACGTACAGTTTCGTGGACCTGTTCTATGAACTGAGAGAGCGCATAGAGGCGTTCACGGACAAGGCCGTAAGCCACTCCCTCATTTACCGGATAGAGACGCGGGGCAAGAAAACACGGGACGAGGAGGTGCGTTTCGACTGGCGGAATATGGTTGCGACCTACCGAAAGAACGGGAAAAAGGAGGAAACGGTCGCGCTCCTCAAAGGGGCGTTCGATCCCCTCTCCATATTCTACGCCTTGCGGCTCCATCATTTCGAGGCGGGAGAGATAATCCAGGCGCCCGTCTCCGATGGAAAAAAGTGCGTTCTGGGAAAGGCAACGGTGGTCCGAAGGGAGCGTATCCGTGTGGGCGGGAAGCTCTACGACACCTTTCTCGTGGAGCCTGAGCTGAAACACATCGGCGGCGTCTTCAAGCAGAGCAAAAACGCCACCCTGAAGATATGGTTTACCGCAGACAGCACGAAGGTCCCCGTAAAGGTGGAGACCCGGGTGAAGGTGGGGAGCTTCACGGCAGAACTCATTCCTTCGAAAGCAACGGTCAAGCCGTAATGCGCTCTTCTCCTGCCGTGAGCGGGAACACCTCCCGGTCCTTCATCCTCACATAGCCGCGATGGGTCAGCCGGAAATGGGGGATGGCGGCGTTCCCCTGGGTGTTGAGAGTGAGCAGGGGATTTTCCCACGGGACCCCGTTCTGTTTCAGTGAATTCTCAAAGTGGGCAACTCGATCACGGCAGGCTTCCATCGACTCGAGGCTGATCACTCCGCAGAGCGGCGCCGGAATCTCGGCCAGCACCTCGCTGCCGATCGCATAGACTGCGCCCCCCCGCAGCTCCCTGAGCCTGCGGATAACGGTTTCCATGGAGAGCCCGTCACAGCCCAGGACAATCATGTCCGAAGTGTCCCAGCACATGGTGGAACCGCACGCCCCCCGCTGCAGGCCGAACCCTTTCAGAAATCCCAGGAACGCCTCGCCGCTCCCGGTGCGGTCTACGGCAAGGGCCATGTTCAGACCGCCGGCCTCCACCGGATCGTCCAGATCGACGATTGTCTCTCCTGTCACCAGCCGTGTGATCATCTCGACCACCCGCACCTTGCCGTGTTTCGGCGGCTGTATGACCGGCATCTCAGGAATATGCACCGTCTCGAACAAGTGCTGCGGGTACACCGCCTCCCTTGGCTCGACAAGGCTTCTGCCGTCCTGGAACAGGACTTTCCCCTGGCGGATTACCGTTCTCGGAGAGAAATTGTCGGGAGAAGGGATGAGCACGACGTCCGCAAGCTTTCCCGGAGTCAATGAGGCCAGGACGTGATCCAAGCGGAAGTGCTCGGCCACATTAAGGGTGACCATCTGGTAGACCAGGGACGGACTGATGCCCAGCTTGAGGGCGTACCGGACCGCGGCAT
>CAZEGG010000518.1:0-1734 GCA_964511755.1 uncultured Desulfobacteraceae bacterium
AGGCCAGATAGCAGAAGGTGGTCCCTATGGAGCCGATGTCCAGGCAGGAGTAAGGTTCGTTCAGCCGGCCGTCGATGATGAAGTAGACGACGCACGGCGCGCCGAAGAACATGTACATGTTCAGGTAGTGCTGCGTACGGGCCTCTCTGTCCCCCCGCTCAATCCCCATACTGGTAAACAGGGCCTTGCCGAGCGCCACGTACCGGGTTTTGTGAATCTCGGGGAACTGCACCGGCATCACGATGTCGGGCCTTGGATCGCTTCCCTTCTTCCCCTCTGCTTCGAGCGCACGCGCCAGCTTTCCGCACTTTTCTCCGTCCGCTACCACGATTTCCCAGGGCTGGGTGTTCCCCCACGACGGCGCCCAGCGTGCCGTCTCCACAATTTTTTGAATTTTCTCTCGCGGCACGGGATCAGGCAGAAACGCTCGAATACTGCGCCGCTTTTCAATCGCCTCAATTAATTCCATAACCAACTCCTCTCCGATGGGCTTCTAAAGTCACCTGATAATTTCCTGCGCGAACGATGCTTGGATTGTCCGGGCGGATACGATCGCCTTCGGCGCTTCAGGAGAAACATCCCGAGCGGCCCGGAGAACGATGACGCTGGATGAGATGACACTCGCGTTTCTTGGGGCCGGAGTATAGGCGATCTGACCTTCCGGCTCAAGGAAAATCCGGCAGCAGCAAATTGCATTTTTTTCGTCTATCTTTTGGGGAACTGCCAAAAGGAACCCCAATTCTTCAGGGCACCGACCATCTCCTTCCCATACTCGCGCATGTGGGAGACATAATCCGGATCCAGGCGTCTCCTGAAAAAGTTGCCGGAAAAGGCCTTGGCCATTTCAAGCAGGGGAACGATCCCTTCTTCAGTACCCGTCTTGAAACCGCTCCAGTTGCGGACATGCTCTTCCGACCGGAAGAGATTCATGGTGCTTCACGCATACGGGATGTTTTCGTCCCATTCCCGAAAAGGGACGCACGTATATGCGACCATACCTTCTGGTTCCGCACTCCGGATAACCCCGTCCGTCATTTCCACGCTGATCGGTGAGCCGCAGTCAAGACAGGGCGCATCGATCCGGACGTTTTTCCCGGGGAAAAGCCAGCTGACCGCCAGCGATTCGAACCCTCATTGCGCGAACCATTTCTGCTGCCCGTCGATGGTGATGCGGTACTGGGTAGGGAGATTGTTGAACGGAGGAAACGAGGTAATGTGATCGGTATTCGGGTACAGCCATCCGGGGAACCCGCGAAGTGAAAAAAGCTCATGCACAGCCTTGCGTCCCTCTTCAACAGAGACGCCCAGCTCGGCCGCCAGCTCGGTATAGTGTGGCGCCTGACCGGTGTCTACGAACCTTTTCATGATGATGTGAAATGTCCTGTCCTTCCTGCTCGGCTCACTCATGATAATACCCTCCTTTCGTCAATCCCGAATACTCCTTTTGAAAAGTCTTGGACTGTCGCGAAGCGACCTGTCATTCCGGCGGAGGCCCTCGACTGAACTCAAACCTTGGTCACCAGGAAGGCATTAGATGCAAGGCGCCGAGGAGCAACGAGCGAGGCGTATAGTGCAATACGCCGCAAGGAGGAGCGACCGAAGGCAACGCTGCAGATGATGCCTTCCTGGTGACCAGGGTTTGACATATTCTGCCTTCCGGAATAAAATTGATACTTATCAGCGTAATTAAATCATGTACAGCGCCCAACATTCAAGCGCGTAATTGAGTAAACC
>CAZEGG010000519.1:0-1732 GCA_964511755.1 uncultured Desulfobacteraceae bacterium
TGATCCGCTTCAGGGATAGATTCCGTTTTCTCCTCAAGAATCTCCCCTTTCACCTGGGATTCGGGCTGCTTTTTCTCGTCCCCGGCCTCAACATCCTGTTCTTTTCTTTCGGGCCGGTCGGCGGCACCATCTTTCATGTGGAGAGAGAACAACGCGGAGTCGGATCGGCAAAACCTGCCAAGCAAACGAATTCATAAGATCGATCACGTATTTTTGGCGTAGTTTCACCGCCCGCTTGGCTGAAGACGCAAAGACCGCAAAGTCAACTGCCTTTTCTTTTTCCGCTGAGACGCCGGCAAAAGAAAAACAGCTACGATTCTCAACAGAGGGACGCACGCAGTAATTTTGTCCCGTGAAGCTGTCTTTTTCCTTTCCGGCGTCTCAGCGGAAAGGGGAAAAAAACGTTTTCTCTGCAAACTTTGCGACTTTGCGGTGAGGGCAAGTTATTCAGTTTCAATACGTTAGGGTATTCAAGAATACATGCTCTAAATAATCTGTAGGAAGGTTCCTTTAAGTGGATCGGAAGCAGCTATTTTTTCAGGATAACCGGGTCGCTGTCATACTTCCCTGATGTGACCTGATTCCAAAACGTGCTCTTATCCTTTTGCCACTGAGGACCGAATTTCTTATTGAAAAAGCCTCCCAGGCGCTCGAACAGCTTCCCCCACCCCAAAGGCCTGTCCAAAGTGAGCACATCTTCAAGGAACGGGACGATATCTCCCATTCTCTCCTTCGGAATATATGCCCTGGCGCCCATTTCAATGGATTTCTTGAGGGCCCGGACGGAAAGGACGTGCGCGGTCAACATGACGGTGGGGAAACCCAGAAAAACTGACGCATTCAGCAGGTCGAACCCGCGCACACCCATGATATCAAGAATCACCAGGTCGTATGTCCATGACCTGAGCAGATGATAGCCGCTCTCGTAATCGGTTGCCTTGTCAAGGACCAGACCTTCAAAATCTTCCAGCTGTTCGGCCAGGCTTTCCAGTACATCGGGCTCGTCATCTACCGCAAGCACCCGCTTGTTATTCAGCACACTTTCCATCATTCAGGAACTCCCACCCGGACAAGCCGGGAATGACAACATGCCAGATCAAACGTGAATCTCCTCCCGCAGGCGCTCAGGGAGTCCCGATTTTGGCGGGATTCCCTGAGCGCCGGGATTTATCTGATACTCACTCCTCCAGACTCCCGACCAATGGAACCTATCCGGGGCCCCAAAAGACCAATTTTGTCGCTTTCCGGTCCGGGCCTATTCATCCATCCGTCGGCGCTCTTCATCCCTGATTTCTCGACGCAACAGCTTGCCCACCTTGGACTTGGGGAGCATATCGCGGAATTCAATATAACCGGGAACTTTATAGGCCGCAAGCCGTTCTCGACACCATTTGAGCAATTCCGCTCCTCCCACCCCCCTCGCATCTTCTTTCAGCACCACAATTGCCTTGATCCGTTCCCCGACCTTCCGGTCCGGCACCCCCACGACACAGGCGCCGATGACCGTGGGATGATTCTGGAGCACGGCCTCTACCTCCGAAGCTGAGACGCGATATGCCTTGTGCTTGATGATGTCGGCAGACCGCTCCACGTAGGAGAACTCGCCATCTGCGTCCTGACGCACGAAGTCTCCCATCCTGTAATAGATCTTGCCGTTGATTTCCACGTACGCCCGCGCAGTCTCTTCCGGTATATTCCAGTACTCCTTTATGGTATACGGAGATGTCACCAG
>CAZEGG010000520.1:0-1720 GCA_964511755.1 uncultured Desulfobacteraceae bacterium
GGGGCGTATCTTTTGATATTTCCAGACCTCCGCAGTCCGGACATTGCTCTTTGACATTCTAACCTTGGGTTGTTTTATCAGAATCCTGATATTCTGTACTGCTGCGATGAGAAAATCCTGAATCTGCATACGCCACAAACTTCGCCATCTTGCTCTCTGATAACCATATATTTTGGACCACGCGAATGAACGCTCAGAGAGATCTTGACGATGCTTAATATCTCCTCTTGCCTTCCTGCTCTGGGCTTCTTTCAGCATGATATCAAGCTCGTCTTGCCTTGCGTGTCGTTTGAGTGATCGACCGGCTTTTGATTTGGTACATTTCTTTTTAAGTTTGCATTGAGCGCAAGTCTTGGATGATGCCTTGTATTCGTACTGGTTTCGTTTCTTATTATAATTTCGTCTTCGAAGGATTTCACCTGCAGGGCATATGAAAATGTCCATTTCAGGATCATAAGAGAAGTTCTCTTTAGGAAAAATGCCCTTTTGTCTTCCTGACCCTCTGTGCGCCTTTTCAAAGGAAGGGATATGCGCTTTTATTTTTCTGTCGTTACACAGAAGATAGTTATCGTTTGTTCCGTATTTGCTGTCGGCTACTGCCGTTTCTACATTTTTCTCGGTGTTCTTTTCATGAAGGTCTATCAACTCCTCAAGGACGTGGGCGTCATCTACGGAGCCGGGGGTCACTTTGGTAGCAGTGATGACTTCGTTTTTTCCATCCACGACACGATGGGTTTTGTATCGCACTTTTGATTTTCCCCGCCCTTTGCGGACCACAGAGGCATCCGGATCGGTGGTGGAAATGAAACGGTTATCAGCAGGCGTCGTTTTTGCTTTCTTTATCTCATCCAATCGGTTTTCAAGGCGCTTGTAGCCTTCGTTCAAATACCTTTTCAGGCTATGGGTGTCTACAACGGAATTATTCGATGCGTCTGCATCAATGAGGCTGGAATCGGAAAAGATTTTACTGCCATCAATAAGGCCGGCTTCTACGCATTGCCAAACAATACGTTCAAAGAATTCTTTGAAGGCCTTCACTCCCCATCTGGCTCTGGCTTTACTTAAGACGCTATGATTTGGAATTTCATCTTCAAGATCGTACCCCAGGAACCACAGCCAGTCCAAGCGTTCAGGAATGGTAGTCATCAGTTCCCGTTCAGATCGAATATTGTAAAGGATAAGGAGAAGCATCATTTTAAGGATGACAGGAGGCGGAACGGATACATTTCCTTTTGTTCCATAGGAGTCCTTGACTTTTGCATAGATAAAGTCGAAGTCAATTTTTTCTTGGATTTTTCTTAACGGATGACTGTCTCGAACCCTTTTATCGAGGTTGAAACCTGTGATAAAAAACTTGTTTTGATAATCTGATTGGCGACCCATCATAGCGCTATTGCTCCCGGGAGTTGTGATGCCATAAGATTACCACAGGTTTATTTGATTGTAAATAAATAGTTTATATTATAATAAAACATTGTTAAATAAGCACAAATAGTGATTCCAAGAACTTACGATTCTGCAGGGGATTTGGGCAACAGCCCGTCAAGATGTGACCCTGTTCCTCGTTCCTCCCGGAGCTTTTTCACGGAATCGGAAAAGGAGTTGGGAGGCCGCGCCGGGAGGGGGTTGATTGCATGACATTAAAAATCGGAGAGATACACACCAAAGGTGCAACGGTTACACCGAGTGTATGTCCGTACTGTTCTGTGGGCTGCGCCAC
>CAZEGG010000521.1:0-1715 GCA_964511755.1 uncultured Desulfobacteraceae bacterium
TCCCATGAAGAAATGCACCTTCTTTTTTTGTTTTATCTGTGTACTTTTCTTTTTTACAGGTGCTGTCCGATCAGACCCTCTTTCGGACCTCATGGATCAGTTCACGAAGGAATATGATGCGACAAAACCCCCTTCTCCGTACAGCTCGGTCGACAGCGATTATAAAATAAAGCAGGCAGCACTCGGCTCGATCTACACAACCCGGACGCTGGGACTGCTTTATCGACAGAATGAGGAGCTCATTGGAAAGTATGATGAAATGCTCAGAAAATATGATCAGATGATTGAACAGAACAAGCAGATCATTGACCTGCTTTCACAATTGGCAAACAGGGGGAGGAAAGATAAGGCGGTATCCGAACAAGGGGACGAGCTCTCACAGTAAAGCAACGACGGGAAACGGCATTCTTGTCCTGGGCAGTGCGCTGCTTCTCCTGGTGTTCTTCCTCGCGCCCAATGCGAGAGGAGAGATCTTCGGATACCAGGACAGTGACGGGCACTTGCATTTTCCCGGCGCCGGAATTCAAGAACCCGTTCATTTCAGATCGAAATCATCGTCCATGAGCGGAGAGGAGTTTATACAGGCCTACCAGGTCATGATCAGGAAAGCCTCTGCGATGTTCGGCGTGGAATCAACGCTCATCAAGGCTGTCATCAAAGCCGAGTCGGATTTCGATCACCATGCAGTCTCCCGGAAGGGGGCCGTAGGGCTGATGCAGCTCATGCCCGGCACTGCCGACGAGATGCGGGTGAAAAACCCTTTCAATCCGTCCGCCAATATTCTCGGGGGAACCCGGTATCTTGCGTCGCTGTTGCTGCGCTTTCACAATGATACGCCGATGGCTCTGGCGGCATACAACGCGGGTCCGACCAAGGTGGAGGCCTGCGGCGGAATCCCTCCGATCCGGGAAACACGGGATTTTGTGGGAAGGGTCCTCTACTATTACGGACTCTTCGAGAAACGCGCGCAATAGCGGGCGCCTCCAGCATCGATATCCGGTTTACCTCTTTCCCAGCCGACTTCTGAGGAGAAACAGCGACGAAATGGTTTTGCTGTCTTTGATTTCTCCTTTTTCAACCATACGGAGCGCCTCTTCCAGAGGAATTTTGCGAACATGGAGGATCTCATCCGGATCCAGATCCTGGCGGGCGGGGCACAGCCCCTGGGCAAGAAAGATATGAATTTTTTCGTCTGAGTATCCCGGTACCGGGATGATTGCTCCCAGTTCTTCCCACCCGGTTGCAGAGTACCCCGTTTCCTCGATGAGTTCCCTTTTCGCGCACTCCAGAGGGGATTCATCAGGATTCAGTGTCCCCGCCGGTATTTCCCAGATGTACTCACCGATCGCATGGCGGTATTGCCGTATCATGACCAGTGATCCGTCCTCGCTCAGCGGGACCATTGCCGCGGCGCCGGGATGACGGATAATATCCAGATCGACCGTCGTTCCGTTGGGCAGCGTGATCTTTTCCCTGATGAGTGCAAACACCCGGCCCTGATGCAGTTGGGTTTTTTTCAATACCTTTGTTTCCATAGTCAGTGTTTGCCTGCTTCAAAGCGAAAAAGGTTAGTACTTGTATCCATAATTTCGATGACGTAATCTTTGCATAATTTCACCGCGCGCTGGTCCCGTTCGCGGGGCTTCGCTCAAGACGCAGGGACCGCAAAGTCAACTGCCTTTTCTTTTGCCGCTGAGACGCCGGCAAAAGAAAAA
>CAZEGG010000522.1:0-1678 GCA_964511755.1 uncultured Desulfobacteraceae bacterium
AATGGCCAAACTTCCCCAATCAATTTTCATTACCAAGAAGATCTCAATGTTCTCTTGGAATTCGAAAGCCTCGAAGATATTTCCTTTTGGGCAGCTGTGGGGATCAAACGAAATGATGAGCTCATATGCCACGCAGTCAGTATGTCAAGACAATTTGGCACACCGCTTTCCGGGAAAGGAAAGGGCAAAGTCCTTTTGACGTACCACTCTCTCCCCTTATTATACGGAGAATACAGAATAGTAGCGTCCTTATTGGATAAATCAGGCATGCACTGCTATGATACAAAAGAATCGTCTTCCTTTTCCATCATTCCTCCCGATGAGTGGACCAATGAAATCGGACTGTTGAGCCTGGACTATGAATGGAAAGTCCTGTAAAGATCGGCTGAGGTGAACGGAAAATGAAAATTGCGTATCTGCTTGACAGCACGTCGTTGTGGGGTGGGGTAAAGGTAGTGTTTTCACAGGCGAGAAGCCTTTTGGAGAGAGGCCATTCCGTTAACATAATTTCACAAGATGAATATCCACCCTGGGTAGATGATTTCGTGCCGTACAGGCGGCATGACCCGCTCGACCGCGACGTCTTGCGGGAATTTGATTGGGTCATCGCGACCTATCCCACGCTGGTTGTGGGGCTTTCTTCGTATCCTGATATTTTCGAAAAGACGGTGCATCTTGTTCAGGGCTATGAAGGCGACTGTCCGGAAGGGAAACCTTTCATGAGACTTATTGAAGATTGCTATTCTCTCCCGGTACCCAAGTTGACGGTATCAAGACGCCTTGCAGAGCGCCTGGGAAAAATGTTTCCCGGAAATTCATTTTATTCAATAGGACAGGGTATTGAACATGAGATTTTTTTCCCTTCGGGAGACGATGTCCCGTCTTTCTCAAAGCCCGTCGACAGAATATTTCTCATCGGTCTTCTGAACATTTCGATAAAAGAGATTCCTGTCGGTCTGAATGCATATAATCTGATTCGGAAGGAATACCCCTCTGTAAAATTAGTGAGAGTAACTCAATTCGATACCCGTGCTGAAGAGGAAGACCTCGTTGGTCTCATAGAACACTACCATGTGAACGTGAGACCAGGAGAGGTGGGAGAGATAATGAGATCCGGAAAAGGCATTCTCATTTCGCCTTCCGGGCCGGCAGAAGGATTCGGACTGCCGGCGCTGGAGGGTATGGCTACCGGTGTTCCCAGCGTGCTTACTGCCATCCCAAGTTACCTGTCCTTTTCAGATCCCTGCGATTATGCAGTTTTTGTTCCCCATAACAGCTCCGAGGCAATGGCTCAAGCTGTTTGCCATCTCATGAAAGATGAAAAACGATATGCGCGCCTATCCAGGAGAGGGCGCGAGGTTGCATCTCTGTATACCTTTGAGAAGGTAGCGGAAAATCTGGAAACCGTTCTTCTGAAATTATATTCAAGGTGAGTGATGCTGAACGTTCCATATTAAGAGGTTACTAATGAGCAAGACGATTACCATATTCTGGCCCGAGAAGGTTCCGCCTGACATTGATGAGGTACAATTTTCTTATGACTTTTGCCGATGCACGAGCAGGAAACTCTGCAACGAGGTGTTCTTGAGTTCGCATACCTGGATAGACGCTCCTGTTGACAAATATGGAGAACAGGTATCCGCCGGGATAACAGCGGATATGACGCTTGTTGTGACTG
>CAZEGG010000523.1:0-1652 GCA_964511755.1 uncultured Desulfobacteraceae bacterium
TCCAGGAACATATGGTGAAGATGAGCAAGAAGATCGCCCTCATGGTGGCCGGTGTTGCGGCCCAGAAGTTTCAACAGAACCTGGTCAAGGAGCAGGAAATTCTCGCCCGAATAGCTGATATTGTTATCGAGATCTTTGCCATGGAGAGCGGTCTGCTGCGGACCCTCAAGCTGATTGAGAGTGCTGGGGAGGAAAAAGCAAAATACCAGATTGCCGCCACCAAGGTCTATGTGGACGAGATTGTCCCCAGGATCGAGCTCTGGGCCAAGCAGGCGCTGGCCTACGTGGAAGAAGGAGATATGCTCAGGACGCAGCTGGCGGGCGTCAAAAAGCTGGCAAGATACCAGCCCATAGATGCGGTGAGCCTGCGAAGGGAAATCGCCGGCAGAATCATTGATCTGGAATCTTATCCCTTCTAAATTTCGAAAAAGTACTGTATAGTATAAGAGGGTTTGCTTTTGCGAGCCCTCTTTTTTTTGGAACAGCCGGTGTTTGCAGGTTCGCATGAGTTTTGACGAGCCCCACCATCTTTGATGACGGACCCGGGTAGATTCTCTCGATCGGGGGCTTGAGGAGCGGGCTATATTATAATTGTAGAGGTTTTTTTATGGAAGAGATTCAGCACATACGAAACATCGGGATCAGCGCGCATATTGACTCGGGCAAAACCACCCTCACCGAGCGGATCCTTTATTACACAAAGCGCATTCACGCCATCCACGAAGTCCGGGGGAAAGACGGGGTGGGCGCCAAGATGGACTCCATGGAACTGGAAAAGGAACGCGGCATCACCATATCATCGGCGGCAACCTACTGCCAGTGGGAGGGCCACCGGATCAATATCATAGACACCCCTGGACACGTGGATTTTACCATTGAGGTGGAACGTGCCCTGCGGGTGTTGGATGGGGCGGTTCTTGTGCTCTGCGCGGTCGGGGGCGTGCAATCCCAGTCCATTACCGTGGATCGTCAAATGAACCGGTACGGCGTTCCTCGCATCGCGTTTATCAATAAATGCGACCGGTCAGGGGCGGATCCCAATCGGGTTGTCCGGCAGATGCGGCAGAAACTGAATGAAAACCCGGTATTGATGCAGATCCCCATAGGTCTGGAAGGGAATTTTTCAGGGGTCGTGGATCTGATTTCAATGAAGGCGCTCTTCTTTGAAGAAGAACGCGGGGAATTCGTTTCTGTCAGAGAGATCCCGGAAAATCTTGTGGAAGAGGCTGAAGCCGGGCGGGAAAAACTCCTTGATGCGGCGTCCATGTTTTCAGATGATCTGACCGAGGCCATCCTGGAAGAGCAAGTGGAAGACGACCTCATCTATGAGGCGGTGCGGAGGGGAACCCTGGCACGGGAACTGACTCCGGTTTTCATGGGTTCTGCATATAAGAACATCGGCGTTCAGCCCCTGTTGAACGGCGTGAACAGGTACCTTCCCTCGCCCATGGAGGTGAACAATGTTGCCTTTGACCTGAATCAGGGTGAAAAGGAAGTCTCTCTGGAGATTGATTCGGCGAGACCGCTGGTCGCGCTCGCCTTCAAGCTGGAAGTGACCCCTTACGGACAGTTGACCTATCTGCGGGTGTACCAGGGAACCATCGGCAAGGGAGACGACGTGTTTATCACACGCAACAGGAAAAAGATAAAGG
>CAZEGG010000524.1:0-1645 GCA_964511755.1 uncultured Desulfobacteraceae bacterium
GCCCGGCCAATATTTCAGATACCAGTCATCCCTGGTTCCGGGAATTGGCGTCCACTCCACCTTTGCGAAAAATCCCGTGCGGGTCAGCTCCTCATGCGCCGGACCAAACTGCTGGCGAGCGCGGGAAAGGTGTTTTTGCCGCTCAAGAGGGAGGAGATCGCAGATTTGTGAATAGGAATACCGGATGCATGGGATATCAGGATTCCTTGTGACAGTGAAAAAACTCAGATCCAGTATTTCATAGAGCCTTCGGGATACCGGCAGGTCGAGGGCTTCCAGGTAGGCGTGGTCGATCAGCTTTATGAACTTTGCATTCAGGTTCTCAATGTACCAGCTATTCAGGTAGAGATAGTTGGTATCAGCCATAGTTCCGTCATCCAGGCACTCTCCTTTTTGAACAAAGTGATCATACAGGTGGAAGACTTCTTCCATCCATTGTTTCTTGCGTTTGCGGTAGTACGTGTGCTTTGTTTCTATGGTGGTCGTGATCACCTGAACGATGCATTTTCGAATGGCCTTGTAATGCCATTGGTCGGCGGTTACCTTCAGGGCTTTGCAGATCTGATACGAGCTCCCCAAACGTATTGGGTTGGTTATGGGATAAGGCCTTTGAGAGACCAGATGCTCTATGTAGGTATTGAGCTTCTTGGCTAACGGCCCCGGGTAGCCATAGTCCGGATGGGCGTTGACCTTCCAAACTATTTCCAGTTCTTCATCGCCCCTCTGTATAATCCGATGCACTTCTGTCCGTTGCCTGTTTTTGAGCCCCTTGGTGCTCAGCGCAAAGTATGGGTAGCGCAGGAAATTGATCTCCTTCCTGATGACTTCTTTTTGTGAGGGAATATTTTCGGATGCTTTCATAAATGGCCCCCGGCTAGTTCAGGTGAATGGCTTTTTCGGGAACGCCCGGCCTCTTCGCAGAGGGCGGAAGCGGCTTAAAGCTGCTTACAACTATGTCTCCAGTTTGGTCGTACCATTTGCCGGTGGTGAAATAGGTGAGAACTTCAGCCCGCTTGAGTTTCTCCATGGCAACAAGAATGGAAAGACACTGGACGGTCTTGAGAATATCACTGACCCGGTCGCATACTATTTCCGGAGCCTTTTTGTGCTTCCCGGCATGTTCTGCAATCCTGCATTCGATCCGAAGATAGAATGCAACGTCGATCAACGCCTTCTTAGGCGTGAGCTTTCCATCAGGGGACTCCTCCCATTCCATTTGGAGCAGGATGTCGTTCGGGACAAGAGTCAAGTCCGGGTTCAAGGGGTCGAATCGTTTCGACCGAACCATGTCCATGAACCAATGAATCGCCTTTTTTTGCTCCTTCATGTTCAACCTCCGATAGTCTTTTTGGGCCTCTACAAGTAATTATAGAAAGCTTGCCATTTTTTGATCCGGAAGGCCGACGCTCTTTCCAGACAACAGCTTGATTTTATGAGAGATAAAAAATTGGAGAGTGCGGGGGAGAGTGGGCAGGCAGGGGAGGACCATAGGAGGGGTTTAAATCAATAACGCTTACATACTCCTCTACTACCTCCCTATATTCTCTAAGTATATCTCTTAAATACCTTAAGGCGAGCGAAATCGGTTTTCATTTCGGCAGGTTGTAGATCATTCTCTTACTTCCATTACCGATAATCCTTACTT
>CAZEGG010000525.1:0-1621 GCA_964511755.1 uncultured Desulfobacteraceae bacterium
TCCTTATACGGATTCCCGCTGATACTGATATTCTTCAGGTAATCTCTCACGGGAGGCGGTATGATTCCCTTGTTCACCAGCTCTTCCCTGGCGGCCATGAAAATATTGACAAGGTCTTCACTGAAGCTGAAGATGCAGTGCTCCACGCAGTTGGCACAGGTGGCGCACGAGAAGATGATGTCCTGAAAGCGTGGGCTGTTTTCTATTTCATTGTTAAGCCATGCCCGGATCAACCACATCCTGCCGCCGGGAGAATAGGTCTCGAATCTGAACTTCCGGTAGGTCGGGCAGTTGAATGCGGCATAATCACTGGTGAATTTGCAGTATCCGCACCTGAAACACCTATGAACGAGTTCCCCGTATTGCATCTAGCCAACCTCCCAGTTCCCCGGATTCATAATCCCGTTCGGGTCAAGATTGCGTTTGATCATTTCCATGAGTTTCCAGGTGTTCGGATCCATGTGCTGAATGGCCAGCCGCTGCTCATCCACGGTTGGCTTCCAGTAGAGGCCGCCGATTTTCAGGACAAAATCACCGACCTCTTTCATTGCCCTCCGCGTTCGCTCCATCATGTCCGGGTCGGCGCGATTGAACGCGAAGGCAAAGGCGAACATCACGGAATGACCCCCGTCGATGACCCTCACCATTCCCGAATACGCGAGATCATACCTGGCACCGAGCACCTGGAGCTTTTCCATACACTCCGGATACCTTTCGAGCATAACGATGGGTCCGGAATATTCAAACCCTCCTCCCTTCTTTACGTCTGCCAGGCCGCTGGCACTCCTTTGCGGCGATTCGAGCAGGACGGGTTTCATCATGGACGGGATCCCCATGAACCCGCCGTCCTTGCTCTTTATGTACGGATCAAGGGCATGCCAGAGTATTTTCCTCTTGAATTCAAGTTCCTCATCCGTGTCGCCGGTCAGGTAAAAACTGACATGGTGGTTGTCTTTGAACATCATGGGCTTGGGTTGGGTGAAGGCCAGGATATCTTCCGCCATTTCGGTGTGGGTAATCTCATAGATCATTTCCGGCACAAGGTCGCCGCGGTCGGTTACAAAGATCTCCACGTCGCGGAATTTCTTTCTTGGATAGAGCTTGACGGCGAGTTTCGTGATTATTCCCGTGGCCCCGAACCATCCCAGAAACAGGCCCGACAAGTCCGGGAACGGCGCGCCCTTTGAAAACCAGTCGGGAGAAAGGGCGCACGAGCCGATCTTGCAGATCTCACCTGCGCCGGTAACGACCTCCATGCCGCTGATCAGGTCCGAATTGAACCCGTATTGCTGTGTCAGCCTTCCCTGTCCGTGGATGGAGACGTTTGCTGCAAGAGTGGCGGTCGGCGGAGCATCCGGAATGCTGTGACGCAATCGGGGATGGTGCCTTTCCAGGTACGCCTTGAGTGCCCCCTGGGAGGTACCCCCCTCTACCAATGCATACCGGGCCATTTCATTCACCCGGATGATTCTGCTCATCCGTTTCATGTCAACTACCATCCCGCCCTTCAGGGGGATCGCCAGGCCGGTCAGGGAGAGTCCCGCACCCATGGGGACCACCGGTATCTTCTCCCGGTTTGCTAATCTCACTATTTTCTGAACTTCATCGGTCGTTCCGGGAA
>CAZEGG010000526.1:0-1616 GCA_964511755.1 uncultured Desulfobacteraceae bacterium
ATCGCAAAGAAAAGCATTCCCTTTTCTGCTGAGACGGCAGAAAAGGGAAAACAGACCTTGACACGCACAAAGTTGGATTCCAGTTGCATCTCAACGTGTCAGTAATGAGAAACGGCATAGTCAGGATAGTGAACAGGTTTGGAGAATAGCCCGAATGCGACGCTTTTTCGTCCGTCGTCCGAGCGAAGCGGTCATCCGTCGTCCTTCGATCTCCAGCGCGCAGCGGGCGGTGAGACCATATTGAAGGTATGGCGCCAAGTACTACGAAAATCATATGAGGAGGCTTGCGAGCTGTGAAAAAGGATTCCCCCACTCCCACAGTGCAGTTGAAAGGCGTCGTCAAGCGCTTCGGGAAGCTGGTTGCCGTGGAAAAGATGGACCTGACTATTGAGGAGGGCTCTTTCGTTACGCTGCTGGGTCCCTCCGGCTGCGGCAAGACCACCATCCTGAGAATGATAGCAGGCCTGGAGACGCCGACGGAAGGGGACATTTATATTAAGGGGAAACTGGTCAACGAGATCCCTATTCACAAGAGAAATCTGGGGATGATCTTCCAGAACTACGCCCTGTTTCCTCATAAGACCATCTTTGACAATGTTGCCTTCAGCCTCAAGTACAAGAATGTCCCCAAGCCGGACATCAAGAAAAGGGTGGAACGGGCCCTGGAAATGGTTCGTCTTCCGGGAGTCGAAAGGCGGATGCCTTCGCAGCTGTCAGGGGGCCAGCAGCAGCGCATCGCGCTCGCGCGGGCGATCGTCATGGAGCCCATTGTCCTGCTGATGGATGAGCCCCTGTCGGCCCTTGACGAGAATCTTCGTGAGGAGATGCGGCGGGAAATAGGAAACCTGCAGGATGTCCTCGGCATAACGACTATTTTCGTCACCCATGACCAGCGTGAAGCCCTCTCCATGTCGGACAAAATAGTGGTGATGAAGGACGGCATCATGCAGCAGGAGGGAAACCCTGAAGTAGTCTACAACTATCCGGCCAACCACTTTGTTGCCGACTTTCTGGGACATTCGAACTTTTTTGACGCGACGGTCATCGGGCGCGAAGAGAATCAGTCCGTAATCAGGCTTGATGACGGGACCGAACTCCGGGTTCAGCATCCGGGGGACTGGGAAGCGGGAGGCCGGGTAGAGCTCGTGGTGCGGGCGCAAAAAGTGGAAATTGCCGGCAGGCACGGAAACAGTTCGGGTCCCGAGATGAATTGTTTTCTCGGAAAGATAAAAGAACGGAGCTATATGGGCGGCGAAGTGAGTTACTTTGTGGAACTCAGCAACCGGACCATGCTCCATGTCATAGATGTAAGCAAAGGGCAGCCGCTGCAGGAAGGGCAGGAAGTGAGTGTGCGGGTGCCCCCGGAACAGTGCGGACTGCTGTCGAAAGAGGAGGGGAGCACTGCTTTGCAGTGAGATCAGGGCCTTCACCGCCGGCAACAGAAGAACGCAATTCTGAACAGAAATATCCAGTCAGTAATTCTACGTCCGTAAAGATGTCTTTTCTCTTTCCGGCGTCTCAGCGGAAAGAAATCAGATCGGCTGATCAGGAAGAGCAGGGAAACGGGATGTTCCCGGAGCGGCGCATGTCGGCCCTGGAACAGGACAGTGGAAGGG
>CAZEGG010000527.1:0-1602 GCA_964511755.1 uncultured Desulfobacteraceae bacterium
AAATAGCATCCGCAGGGGTCTTCCTCCACGCGGGGATAAAGTTCCCGTACTTCGTGTTTTTCGCAAAGGACAAGGGTCTGCGGCCCGGTGAAACCAATAAATCAATGCTCCTGGCCATGGCCTTCATGTCCTTCCTGTGTCTGTTCCTGGGTGTATTTCCTCAGCCGCTGTACAATGTCCTCCCCTTCCCCGTCCATTTCAGTGCATACTCTTTTGTGCATGTTTTTTCTCAGCTGCAGCTGCTCATGTTTTCGGCTCTGGTCTTCTTTCTTTTTCTGCCGCTTCTCAAGAGAACGGAGACCATCTCCATTGACACGGATTGGTTTTACAGAAAGGGAGGTCGTCTGGTCTATCAGATCATGGATCTGAGCCTCAACGGGATCAACAGCTATTCAGATAGACTGTTTGTGAAAGGGTTTGCGGGTTTCCTGGCACGGTTTGCCCGGGATGGTATAGCACGACTTGCCCTTCTGCCGTTTGTCACCTACTGGTATTTGAAGGGCATCCGGTTTAAAAGGCTGGAAATCAAGAAAGCCAGCCTCTATTACAATCTCGTCAGAGGTGTTATACCGGCAGGGCTCGGAGCGGCGATGGCGGCTCTTTTCCTGGTCATTATCTTTCTTTTGAGTCAATAAGGACGTAGGCTGATTGGACCCTAATTATCCGACAGGCTATAGTCTAACCCGGATAAACCGAAAATGACAAATGTCAAAGCTCAAATGTCAAGTGAAATCCAAATGTCTTAATGACAAAACATATTCCGTTTACCTGTCGGGGATAGGAACGGGCCAAAAAGCAACGCCCCGCAGTGGCGACTTCGCTTTCATTTGGGCATTTGATATTTGACATTGAATTGATATTGGGATTTTGGAATTTGACATTTCATGTAATCTCAAAAGAACTTTTCTGCCCTTATTGAGTTCACATCTGGCCGTAAGGGGATGAACAACCTGAATAGTTACAACACGACTGTCCCGTGGGGAGGGAAGAGTATGGTTTCGCTGAACGATCTGAAGAAAATCTGGCTGATGGCTTCCCTTGAAGACCATCTGCTGGAAAAGATACAGCCGTTGGCCCAACTCCGTCTGTTCGGCGAGAAGGCCCTGCTTTTTGAGGAAGGGCAGGAGGCCGATACCCTGTATATGCTGCTGACAGGGAAAGTCCTGCTGGAATTGAAGGCGTCAGACACCATTATGATCTCCCTGGAAGCCGTGAAACCGGGAGATCCTTTCGGCTGGTCGGCAATCGTGCCGGAGTCCTTTTACACAGCGAATGCCACCTGCTCCGAGCCTTGTGAACTGGTTACGTTTTCAGGGGCGGAATTGCGAAAAATCATGGATGAAGATCATCTGCTCGGCTATCGGATCATGGAGGGTATCTTGAGGATCCTGCAGACCCGACTCTTCACAAGAACCGATCAATTCCTGAAAACCTTTAAGCAGCTTCCCGATATGGCAAAATTGTTCCCCGACAAATGACAAAGAGAGTACGGGAGAGGTTTTTACTCAGGCAGCATATCATAGAAATACCGCATGGTATCGGACCGGGTAACAATGCCGATCAGGTCTCCTTGCTCCACTACCGGAAGCCGGCCGATATCGT
>CAZEGG010000528.1:0-1581 GCA_964511755.1 uncultured Desulfobacteraceae bacterium
CGTGGACCCCGATGACTGCCCCTTGCCGACCCTTGATTCAACCCGGCTCCTGGCGCGGGCGGCTCTCAAGAAGGCAGTAGAGGAATAACGACTCGCCCGACTCTACCCTCGCAGGTAGTGACGTATGGCCTCCTCCACATCCGGGGAGAGAGGGATGCCCCTTCCCCGGAGACGGCTCTTGTATTTTTCAAATGATGACATGTGCCGTCCTGATGAGACCAGGATCTCCAGGTAGTCCTTCAGCCCCTTTTCCACTTCCTTCCTGAAACGCTCTTTTTCAAGGAGCATGTTTTCCACGCCCTTGATGAGCCGCAGGTTGACCGGTCTGCAAACGATCCGGTAGAAGATGAATCGCTGGAGCTGGCCGTCTTCACTATCTTCCCGTCCGATGGCCCTGCGTATCCGGTCCAGGTCCAGGCTGTCGCACACCTCGATATTCAACTCCTTTTTTTCAAGGGCTTCGAAGACCGCGGCCAGGGGCCGAGGGATCCGGCAGGTGTCCAGATCATCGAGCAGGCAGTCCCTCTCCCGGAGGTAGACCACGAGGTCCATGTCCGACCCCTTCTCGGCCATGCCGAAACTCAGCGATCCCAACAGGTCGAAGGCCACCTCCATCCCCTGGTTCGCGATATCCCGGTACACTCCGCGGAGTTTCCTGATGAGTTCCATGGTTTCTGCGGTTTCATACTGCAGGAAATAGGACCTGATCCGTTGAAGCATGCGGATGGGCCTGATGTGCGAAACCTTTGGGACGGTGCCGCCCATGCGTGCATACCGGGCTTCGTCGATGATAACCGTGTCGATACCATCCTCCGTTATCCGGTAATCGATGATATCCCGAACTTGTTCTTTTTCGATCCGGCGAAGGGTTCCCACCTGGGGACCCTGCTCGTCAAGAATCAGGTCCAGGAAATATCCGCCGGGGCGCGGCCTTGAAATGCCTTCCGTCTTCCCGAAGTTGGAGGGGTTGAAATAACACGTCCCGCCGCGGCACTGACCGCCCCAGTTTTCGTGATAATGGCCGGAGAAAACGATCCTGACGGGATGTTCGTCCAGATATTTTCGAATGCCGAGGCTTCCGGTGTGACCGGTTCCCGGGACAAGATCGAAAGAACCGTAGGGCGGCTCGTGGAGGACCAGGATATCAGGGGAGACCTCCTGGAAGAATGAAAGGGCCTCGGACCGGGTTTCTTTTGATGTCACCTCTTCCCGGAAGTAGACCTGGAGGTGATCGGGCATTCCGGAGGTGCGGACCCGCGCTCCGCCGTATCCGGCGAATCGCCAGCCGTCACGGGTGATCGTCTTCAGGTGGAGATTTCGTCCCCGGAGGCTGGTATTCCTGAGGTCCATGTCGTAGTTGCCCGGAAGAACATAGATATCGCGATGCGGAAATTGCCGGAAGATTGCCTCAAGGCGGTCATAGGACTTCCGGAGAAAATGCTCAGCCCGGTCCGCCAGTTTTACATATTCCCGTGCATGGTCGCGGAGCGTCTGGTCTTGCGCGGTTTCTCGGGTGTGGAGCGCAGTTTCATAAAGGGATGCCTCGTTGCCTGCTGTACCACGGTGCCGTTCCAGAAGCTG
>CAZEGG010000529.1:0-1580 GCA_964511755.1 uncultured Desulfobacteraceae bacterium
GAAATCGTCATTACTGAGCGGGGGCATTCAGATGGCCCAGGGATACGGCGGCGATCTCGCAAAGAAGATGAAATAATCCCGCCTGGCTGCCCTTGTGGCCTCGTCTGCCACAGGCGTGATACACCTTGAGGAGGTGACGGAATGGACAAAGGGAAAGAATTGGAAGCAAAGAAAGAAACCAAAAAGCTGAATATACGGGAAGCCACCATCTGTGAATCGACTGCCCAGATGCTGGCAAGAGCGGAGAGGGATGGGATTGAAACATCATTTCACCGGGCAGCCGACATGAAGGCCTGCCCGATCGGCGCCCAGTCCGCCTGTTGCAAGCACTGTGCCATGGGACCGTGCCGCCTGAATGCCAAGGATCCCTATAAGAAAACAGGGGTGTGCGGTGCGACCATTGACACCATCGAGGCAAGGAATTTTGCCCGCATGGTGGCAAGCGGTGCGGCCGCCCATACCGACCACGGCATGGCCATGCTGGATCTTTTCAGGGAAGTGGTTCACGGGAAAATTACGGACTATCAGATCAAGGACCCCATAAAGCTCCAGGACGTGGCGGCGGAAATAGGTATAGAGGTGGAAGGCCGATCCATTGAAGACATTGCCATTGATTTTTATGATGAACTGGAGAGAACTTACACGCAGGTTGAAGGGGAGATCCCGTTCGCAAAGCGGGTCCCGGAAAAGACCCTGGAGACCTGGCGGAAGCACGGCGTCGTACCTCGGGGTGCCATGCGGGAAATTATGGAACTGATGCATCGGACCCACATTGGTGTTGATCAGGACTACGAGAATATCTCTCAACAGATCAACCGGACCGCTCTTGCCGATGGATGGGGCGGATCCATGGTGGCGACTGAGATATCCGATATCCTGTTCGGCACGCCGACACCGGTGCGTACCGAGGTTGATATGGGTGTCCTGAAGGAAAATGAGGTGAATATCATCATCCACGGGCATGAGCCCAATCTCTTTGAATCCATGCTCGACTCGGTAAACGATCCGACGCTGACCCAGGCGGCAAAGGACGCCGGCGCAGCAGGCATCAACCTGGTGGGTATGTGCTGTTCCGGGGCCGAGATGATGAGCCGGCATGGGATTCCCCATGCAGGGAATTTCCAGTCAACAGAAGAAGTCATCATTACCGGGGCAGTGGACGCAATGGGTGTGGACATCCAGTGCATCAAACAGAGCCTTTCAGCGGTAGCTGACTGTTACGGAACCAAGTTTTTTACGACCAATCCGCGCTGCCACATCGAGGGTGCGGAGCACATCGAGCTTGACGAGCACAACCCGAGGGAGTGTACGGATGCCATTGTGGAAAGGGCTATCGTGCGATTCAAGAACCGGAAACTGCCCGTGGAAATTCCCCGAAACAAGAGCACGGCGGTGATGGGATTTTCCCATGAATATGTAAACTATATGCTGGGCGGGACCTTTCGGTCGTCTTATACCCCTCTGAATGATAATATTATCAACGGCAGGATCCGGGGCGTGGCCGGCGTGGTCGGCTGCACCAACCCGAGGGTCAAGCAGGACTGGGTCCATGTGGAACTGGTCAAGGAACTCATCAAGAA
>CAZEGG010000530.1:0-1558 GCA_964511755.1 uncultured Desulfobacteraceae bacterium
CGGGCCGGTCATAAGGTATTTTGTCCCGGTGATGCCGAGCTTTCTGAATCCACGCTCCCGGGCCGCCTGGCCCACGGCGTCCACGATGTGCAGCCAGGGGAGAGGTGAATTCTGCGCCACCAGCCCAAATGCCTGGTGTATGGTGTTGTCGGGGCAGATCGCAAAGTCCGCACCGATCTCCGCCAGCTTCCTCGCCGAGGAGAGCATGAGTCCCGCAACCCCTTCCCAGTTGCCCGAGCGGATATGGACCATGTAATCACCCAGCGGGTAGGTGTGCATGGACACTTCCGGGTGCATGTGCTCGCCCATAAGCCGGGGAGCTTCCGCACACAGCGTCCGGTAGCAGAGTGCCGCTCCTTCCGCGCTGCACGCAACAATTCCCACGTGTCTTGCCATGTTTCTCTATTCCTCCATCTTCCCAAGTCGCCTAATGGCGACGAACATCCTGCCGGTAAAGATCCGGGCATGGAAATTCAAAAGCCTTACACCCTGTGCCCTACGCCCTGTGCCTTACGCCTCTACGCGCCCCTCCCTCGTGTTCCAGGAGCCACTCCTTCCGCCAGATTCCGCTTCCGTACCCGGTCATACTGCCGTCGCTTCCGATAATCCGATGACACGGGACAATAATGGCGATGGGATTGCGGCCGTTTGCCCCGCCGACGGCCCGAACGGCCTTGGGGTTTCCAACGGCCCTGGCTATTTCTCCGTACGAGGCAGTTCGCCCGTAGGGAACCTCCAGCAATCTGCGCCACACTGCTTTCTGAAACGGTGTCCCCTGTGGATCGAGGGGCGCATCAAACTTCCGGCGGTTTCTCTCGAAATATTCCCGGATCTCCCCCACAGCATTTTCGACCAGGGCATTGGAAGAAAAGGTCTCCCGCCGGCGTTCCACGAAGTCAACCGAACGGACAGCTTCAGAAGTCCCACTGACTTCGATCAATCCGATGGGCGATTCGTAATAGCCAAAGTAGATCTTTTCCATTTTCGATCGTCTCCTTCTTCTCGAAACTATTCTCTGCCTGTTACCGGTCCGGCTTTTTGCGGGCGAAGGCCCACGAAAACGAGAGCCCGAATATCTCACTCCCCCCTACACGGACCGCCGCCAGGAAGGCCGAAGCGCACCATTCCTTCATACCCGCTTTCTGCACCAGATTGTCGTAGAACTCGAGATCCACGCGCTTTCGCTCTTCCCTGTTTCCCGGCTCTCCGTAGCCGTAGCAGAGATCGTGCGGCAGGCAGCATTTGAAGGTGATGTCTTTCCAGTTGCATCCCGTGAAGAAACCCATAACTTCATCGGGCAGGCCGGAGCACCCGTCGAATTTCCATTCCCTGTACTCCTCCGGATGGCCTATAATACGCTCCGCCAGGTATTCCAGCCCGAAATGCCGGCAGAGATCCAGGGCCTGCGCTGTGGTAACCGTATCCCCGATATTCGGTAATTCCATCCTCATCCCCAAGAGCAAAAGGCACCGAACGGCGCCCAGGAATAAGCTCAGGGAGAGAGCCTTTTCTGAAGTGACTGGCGAGAGGGCACCGTCTTTTCGTGACTTATCAGTGG
>CAZEGG010000531.1:0-1523 GCA_964511755.1 uncultured Desulfobacteraceae bacterium
AGATCCTGTCTGAAAATGCCTTTGTCCACCAGTTGCGCAAGGTCTTTGTTCGTCGCTGCGATTATGCGAACGTCGGCCTGCAAAGGCGCGGTTGCCCCGAGCGGCTGGTATGTTCGATCCTGAAGCACCCGCAGCAGCCGCACCTGGAACGCAGCGCTCAAATCCCCTATTTCGTCCAGGAGAATCGTTCCGCCTTCCGCAGTCTCGAAAAGACCCGGTTTGTCCCTGCCTGCATCGGTGAACGCGCCTTTCCTGTAGCCAAAGAGCTCCGATTCCAAAAGCGTGTCCGGAAGCGCTCCGCAGTTGACCGCGACAAAGGGTTTTGCGCGCCGTGGACTCAGCTCGTGAATGGCCCGTGCAAAGAGTTCCTTCCCGGTGCCGGTCTCCCCCTGGATCAACACCGTGCTGTCGCTTTCCGCCATCTGGGGCAGTATCCCAAATATCTTGTGCATGACCGGATTTCTGCTCACGATGTCGCCTACTTGAAAACGGCCTTCCAGCTCTTTGCGCAGCTCCTCCACCAGACTCATATCCCTGAATGTCTCGACTCCGCCCAGGGTCTTCCCCTGTTTGTCCTTGAGGAGAGAAGTGGAGACGACGACCGGAACGCGGCTGCCCTTTTTAGCAATAATATAGGTGGAGGTGTCGATGAACGATTTTCCCTGCTTCATGGTCCTTCGAAGCGCACAGTCCTTCTCGCACATGTTGGAACGGAAGATCTCCCAGCAGTATTTGCCGACAGCCTCTTGACGGGTGATTCCGGTGATTACCTCTGCGGCGCGATTGAAGGAGGTAACGCGCCATTCATGGTCCACCGTAAACACGCCGTCGGAGATGCTTTCGAGAATAATCTCCGTCACGCGACGGGGAATCTGGTATTCGTCAGGGGTTTTCATGTAGCAGTGCGAAATGGAAAGTAAAGAGAATCCTCCGGCACAGATTATCACTCCAAAACTTGACTGGATTGTAATTTCCCCGGTCAAAAAATTCAAGGACTGAAAGGACGCCACTTCCGTGGAACTCCACGAGTTCCTCGATTCTGATTGATTCACCGTCACAGCAGTGGGCCGCAAAAGCAGTAAATGAGCATATGCTTAAAAATTTTACTTGCATTTTTAGAATCAATATGTATATTTTGAGCACAAGCTCATAACTGGAGGGAGCGATGCCGAGACCGCGGAAGCTCAGATTTGTGCAAGGACGCCCGATTGTTTCAAGTTTCGTCCCTGATCAAATGCCTCCATGGGGCAGGGAAGAGGTTTTTCTGCCCATTGAGGGATTGGAGGCGATCAGGCTGAGTGACCATCAGGGGCTCGATCAGGAGACCGCAGCCGGAATGATGAAGGTTTCGAGACAGACATTTGGGAGGATTCTTGCAGAAGCGAGGATGATTGTGGCCGATGCCCTGGTAATGGGCAAAGTGCTCAGGATCGAGGGCGGCCACGTTGAAATGCCCCCTTGGGGCAGGGGAAGACACCGCAGGGGTTGGCGCGGTGGATCTTAAATGAGAGGAGGTGTTATGT
>CAZEGG010000532.1:0-1522 GCA_964511755.1 uncultured Desulfobacteraceae bacterium
CCTGCGCCTTCATCGAAGCCGAACATGATGTTCATATTCTGAACAGCACTTCCTGCCTGGCCTTTGACAAGGTTGTCGATGTGGCTGATCACCACCAGTTTTCCTGTTCTTTCATCCACGTTCACCGAGAGACTGCAGAAATTACTGCCCCGCACGCTGGCGGTATTCTGGGGCGCTTCCGGGCCGAACACCCGTACGAACATGTCTTTCCGGTAGAAGGACCGGTAAGCCTCCAGGATCCGGATGATGTCGTTTCCCGGCTTGAGCTGCCCATAAATGGTGGTAAGGATGCCCCGGCACAGGGGGACCACGTGGGGGGTGAACGTCATCATCACGTCCTCTCCTGCCAGAATGCTCAGCTCCCGTTCCACCTCAAAGACATGCTGATGGCCCGAGACTTTATACGCATTCATAGTATCGTACCGGGCGGGGTAGTGGAAACCGGGAGATGGTTTTTTCCCGGCTCCCGAAACACCGGTCTTGGCATCGCAGATAACGGATTGGCTTTCGATGAGGTGTTCTTTCATGGCAGGGGCAAGCCCGAGAATACAGCTCACCGCAAAGCAGCCGGGGTTGCCCACCAGGGTAGTCTTCCGGATTTCTCTTCGATGGAGCTCAGCAAGACCGTACGCGGAAAGGGGCAGAAGATCCGGAGCAGCGTGGGGCTGTTGCCGTCCTATCCGCGCCGCGTATGCCTTGTAAGAATCCGGATCATTGAATCGAAAATCACCGCTGTAGTCAACGACCTTTGTTCCTCCCTCCAGCCATGCTCCGGCCTGCTGCTGCCCGACTCCGTCGGGAGTGGCGAAAAACACTACATCAAGATCATGGGGAACAGCGGGATCTTTCGGGTCCATGAGAGGCAGGTCACAGAACCCTTTGAGGTGCGGGTAGAGGTCGCTGATGGCCCGGCCTATGTCCTGCGTATCCAGGAGCACGGCGATTTCCGCGTGGGGGTGGGCCCAGAGCAATTCGGTGGCCCCACATCCACCGTAACCGCCCGCCCCGATAATTCCTACTCTTATCTTGTTCACAGTTACCTCACAATCACAAATGATTCATTGTAACCCCAGAAATCCGCGGTATCACTAGATGTTAAACCGGAAATGCGCGATGTCGCCATCCTGAATAGTGTACTCCTTCCCTTCCAGTCGTACCTGGCCGGCCTTCTTGGCCTCCTGAAAACCGCCGTATTTCTTTAGATCCTCAAAAGAGACCACCTCCGCTCGTATGAAACCCTTCTGGATATCGGTGTGAACGGACCCTGCCGCGTCGAGAGCGGATGTTCCCGCAGGAATCGGCCAGGCCCTGACCTCGTCTTCCCCAACGGTGAAAAAAGAAATGCGGTCGAGGAGGGAGTAAGAACGCCGGATGACCCGGTCCAATGCCGACTCAGTAACGTGATATGCTTCAATGAATTCCTCGGCCTCTTCCGGCGACATGGAAGCGATATCCTCTTCCAGGCGGCCCCTGACAATCATAAGATCAACCCCGTCCGGCTTCCTGTTCCAATCAGGAAATT
>CAZEGG010000533.1:0-1521 GCA_964511755.1 uncultured Desulfobacteraceae bacterium
CCAAGGCCTCGGCACTCCATGCCAGGCCCATCAATTACCAGTGGGTCTACAGCACGGACCTCTGACCTCCCGCATCGAAAAGTTTCAGGCGCAGGGCTTAAAGCGCAAGGAAACCGAAATTACACTCAAACTTGACAGCCTTAAGCCTTACGCCCGATGCCCGACGCCTTTTTCCCATACCAGATATCCGTCTCCCTGTCCCGCTTGAGCAGATAGGTCCCTGCATCATCTGCAAGCACCTTGAAATAGTCATGTGTCTCTCCGTACCACCGGTCCAGAATATGGTCCACCACCAATTCCTTCCCCTCCAGGCTGAAACGAAGCGGTTTTTCATTCCCCTTGTATCCGGAATACGCCTGCACCTTTATTTCATTCTCTTCCACCGGCTTCCTCTACAAGAGATAGACAGGCTCTCTCAGTACTTGTTCGATGGCGTTCCGGGCGCATTCGGCGAGATCAGGGTGCGTGTCGACAAGATTTGCCACCTGGCGCAAATGGTCTGCGGTTCTCATGATGAGAGAGGCCATATCGCCTTCGTCAATGGGTACGACGGAAAGAAGTTCTTCCCACGGAATGCCCTTTGTCCACATATACAGGGCGACTGCAGGCCAGAAAGAAATCACCGGGCTTTCGAATCCCGCCCGGCTCTTCCTCTTCCGCAAGGTATTGATGCTCGAAAGCACCCCATCAAAAAACGCTTCCATTTCAGCCCAGGGATGCTGCTCTTCAGCATGCAACACGACTTCCTGTGTCCTGTCCCACACAAACGGCGCAAGTCCTCCCGCGAGGAGCCGAGGGTCTTTGCCGGACAATCCTCCCGTTCTGATTGCTTCCGCGATAAGCAGCGGTTGATCGAGCCTCAGCTTCGATGCCCAATAGCCGTCGGCCGTCAGATTTCCATTCCCTTCGACGAAACCGGTTTTCCGGAGGAATTGCATATGATGCCGAAAGCTTTGCCACAGATCGTCCGTCTGACCATCCCGCATGCCAAACACATTGCTCCTCAGCCTCTTTCTCTGAAATGCAGCGAAAGACCGGGCGAGCAGATCCTTCACCTCGGCCGGGCGATGCGAGAGCAGCAAGTTCAGTGTCATGGAAAAGTTGATGTGGATCTGGCTCTCAATGGGTTCGGGGGACGAATCGCTGAGCTCATGAATCAATTGAGGGTCCTGATGACGTCCGGGGACAACCAGCACAAAGCCGATGTGGTCTTTGCCTCTTCTCCCCGCCCTGCCGATCATCTGGTGCAATTCAGTGGACGTCAGATCATTGAATTCCCGCCCGTTGTATCGATCACTCTGGACCAGGACCACTGTCCTGGCGGGGAAGTTAACGCCGGCCGCCACCGTAGAGGTTGAAAAAATGGCCTCCAAAAACCCCATGCCCATCACTTTTTCCACAAGGACCTTCCAGTAGGGGAGCTGTCCCCCGTGGTGGGATGCTACCCTGGACGTCAGCAGTCTATGCAACTGACGGTGCCCCTTGAGGTGCGGGTAGGTCTCCAGGAATGACCTTCCCACT
>CAZEGG010000534.1:0-1509 GCA_964511755.1 uncultured Desulfobacteraceae bacterium
TCACGGGCGTGCATACCTGCGGCTTCTATCCCGTTGCGGATCTCCACCATCCCACCCGTCTGATCCTCTCCTGGGCCAGCAACGTCCTTTCGACCAGCGAAGAAGGGCAGATAGCCGGGCTTCTGCTGACACAGCTCAAAAACGGAGCCGGACTGATTGTCGTTGATCCACGAAAAACCCGGCTCGCAGAGCGGGCAGACCTGTGGCTGCAGTTACGACCGGGAACAGCACAGGCGCTTGCCCTGGGGTTCCTCCACGTCATCATCGAAGAGTCGCTTTATGACAATGCGTTTGTGGAAAAATATACATACGGGTTCCAGGATCTTTCCCAACAGGTGAAAGACTACAGCCCTGAGGCGGTGGCTGAGATTACCTGGGTTCCCCCTGACCTGATACGCAAGGCCGCACGGCTTTACGCCACATCCAAACCTGCCGCGCTGCAGTGGGGGAACGCCATCGAGCATGATGTCCATGCCTTCGACGCAACCCGATCACTGGTCTGCCTCATGGCGGTTTGCGGAAACCTTGAGACGGTGGGAGGCAATATCCACGCCCACGATCCAAATATCATGGGCCTCGGAGAATTCGTGCGGGCCGATCTCATACCGGGCAAGCGAAAGGAAATGCTCGGGGCATTTCACGGCACCATTCCGAGGATGATGACGGTGCCTCCGGCATTCTTTCGACAGGCGGTTCTTGAAGGGAATCCCTATCCGGTCAGGGGATATTACGGGATGTGCACCAACCCTCTGGTAGCCTGGGCGGACAGCCGGGTCACCTATGACGCGTTCATGGACCTCGATTTTGTCGCCATTGCCGACCTGTTTATGACGCCAACGGCAGCCATGGCGGACATTGTCTTTCCGGTCGCGCACCAGTACGAGATGAACGATATCGGACATTACGGAATCGGGCACGGCATGATACTCGCGCGGCCCAAGGTCGTCGATCCGCCAGAGGAGTGCTGGCCCGACATGAAAATCATGAATGAATTGGGAAAACGGGTGTCGGAGCCCCGGTACTGGCATGATGATTTCGAAGCATTCCTGGAAGATGTGCTCAAACCCTCGGGCCTTACCTATCAGGAGTTCGTTGCCCGGGGGTATCTGAAAGGCCCTGACCGTTTCAAGTCATACGAGGAGAAGGGTTTCCGGACGGCTACGGGAAAGGTGGAGTTGCGGTTGAGCACGGCTGAAAAGTTCAACTTGAAGCCCCTCCCTGAATTCACCGGCCTGCCGGAAGCCGATGATCCTGACTATCCGCTGATTCTGATCAGCGCCAAGAGCCGGTACTACCTTCTTTCTTCTTACCGATGGGTGAAAAGACTCCGCCAGAAAAGGCCACATCCTCTGGTGGAAATCCATCCTGAAACCGCGGCAGCATATGGCATCGTCGATGGCGACGAGGTGACTATCGCGACCAAATACGGCCAGATTACCCAACGAGCCCGGGTTACGGAAATTGTTCATCCCCGGGTCGTCAGCGCAGACGTGGGATGGTGGTTCCCGG
>CAZEGG010000535.1:0-1508 GCA_964511755.1 uncultured Desulfobacteraceae bacterium
TAACCGGCGTTATCCAGGCCGGCAGTTCCCTCGGCATCATGGTTCCTCCCAGCGTAGTCCTTGTGCTGTATGGAATGATCGCCAGGCAACCGGTCGGCAGGCTCTGGCTGGCCGGGGTATTTCCCGGTCTGTTGCTGGGCGGGCTGATGATCGCATACATCATGATTCGATGTGCCATCAAGCCAAGCCTGGGGCCGGCGTTGTCCAGGGAAGAAAGACAGGAAATAAAATGGGGAGAGAGGCTGCGGTTGCTCCGGGCCGGGATCATTCCCCTCCTCATTATCTTTTCCATGACCGGGCTCTTTCTGCTGGGGATCACCAGTCTCGTGGAATGTTCTGCTGTGGGCGCGGCCACGACGACCGTTGCCGCCTTTGTCAAAGGCCGGTTGACCCGGGAAGTGTTCTTAAAAACTCTCCGAGAGACGCTGAGCGTCAGCTGTATGTTCATGTGGGTCATCCTGGCCGCACTTGGCTTCAGTTCCGTCTTTGACGGTCTCGGCGCCGTGCACGCCATCGAGCTTCTGTTTCATGAAAAGTGGGGACTGACCCCGTGGGAAATTATCTTGTTGATGCAGGCTACCTTCATCGTGATGGGCATGTTCCTCGACGATACGGCCATGCTTATCATCGTGGCCCCTCTGTATGTCCCCCTGGTGGTAAAACTCGGTTTCGACCCCATCTGGTTTGGCATTCTCTACACGGTGACCTGTCAGATTGCGTACATGACGCCTCCTTTCGGGTACAACCTCTTTCTCATGAAGGCCATGGCCCCGTCGGAGGTAACACTGGCGGATATCTACCGTTCAATTGTACCCTTTGTGGGAGTGATGTCGGTGGGGTTGCTCATTCTGATGCTGTTTCCCGAGATAGCCCTATGGCTGCCGAACTTATATTTCAGGTAATAAGGCGATGCGTTTCGACGCAGCAGGGTCCGATTTGGGCTTTTCCCTTTCCGTATGATATACAGGAAAGGCTATGAAAGGGCAGAAGAATGGAACTGTCGAACATCAAAATACGAAAAATCCTGTACGCAACAGACTTGTCGGAAAGTGCAGTGCATGCCTTTTCCTACGCGGCCAGCCTCGCCGATCAGTGCGGCGCGAGCATTACGATTCTTCACGTGCTGGTCGAATTCCCCGGTGAAGAGTACATAACGAATATGATCCCGCCGGACACATGGGATGCCATCAAGGAAAAGCATTTTTCCGAGGCCCGGGATAAACTGATCAGCAAGAAACGGGATCATATTGCCATGAAGGAGGTTCTCGAGGCATTTTCCGAGGAGGCCAAGGTCAATTCGAAAGATCGGACCTTTGCAACCGACGAAATTTTGATCAAGACCGGGGCACCCGCTGAAATCATCGTGCAGACGGCCAAAGAACGGAATTGTGATCTCATCGTCGTGGGAACCCACGGCCACGGGGTCATCAGCCAAGTCCTGATCGGCAGCACTGCCAAATGGGTGGTCAGACATTCCCCTATCCCCGTTCTGGTCATTCGGTTGCCTT